>JAWUYB010000001.1:0-11627 GCA_034111025.1 Candidatus Altimarinota bacterium
CGATAAACTCAATATTCCCGACAACCACCCTGCTCGTGATGTATGGGATACTTTTTGGCTGAGTGATGAAATAAATGATACAAAAGAATCTTGAGAAAAACTTTTACTCAGAACACATACTTCCCCAGTACAAATCAGAACTATGCTGAAAGGGAAACTTCCTATAAAAATCATCGTTCCTGGAAGAGTTTTCCGTTTTGAAAGAGAAGATGCGAGGCATACCTCTAATTTTTATCAGCTTGAGTGACTCGTTGTATGAGAAAAAGTAACATTTTGAAATCTCAAATGGACTCTTGATACGGTCATGAAACAATTGCTCGGAGAGAACACAAAAACTCGTTTTAGACCAAGTATATTCCCTTTTACTGAGCCAAGTGCTGAGGTTGATGTAAGTTGCCAAATATGTGCAGGAAAGTGATGAGATTGTAGAATGTGTTCTGGTACTGGTTGGGTCGAACTTCTTGGAAGTGGAATGGTGCATCCAAAAGTACTTGAAATGAGTGGAATTGATCCTGAAAAGTATTCATGATTTGCCTTTGGAATGTGAATAGATAGAATTGCAGCTCAAAGATTTTGAGTAAGCTCAAGTAGAAACTTCTACTTGAGTGAATTGCAATTGAATGAGCAGTTTTAGTAATTAAGAAAACTTCCATGCTTCAAGAACTTGCACTACTAATTATTGCTATATTTTTTGCAATAATTAATTATAAAATACTTGTTCAAGATTGGAGAGAACACATCATCAAGAATAAATATTTATTTATTCTTTTTTTACTTTTTATTCCTTATTTTTTCATTTGAAACTTTGAAATACTTAATGTGATTTATAATTTCTTTTGAATTTTATTTTTAGTATTCATACTTTACAGTTTACGAATATGGTGAGCTTGAGATGCAAAATATCTTTTAGTTTTATCCATGTATTTATCTCAAATACACATTTTTTCATTTATTTGAAACATTGCGATTATAACTCTATTATTGCTCATAGGTCTTTTCATTAAAAATATATTTATAAAAAATAATAAATGAGAATATCTACACTCAATAATAATAAGAGATATTATATCAAAGGAGAAACATTTTCTAGATGAAATTAAATCCTGAAGAAATAATATGATTTTTAGTATTCTCAATAGTCTCAATGCTTTTTTTCTTATATTTATTGTTATACGTTTATTAAGAATAACTTTAATTGAAAAATATTGATATCTCTTTATCAAAGATGGGCAAATTCAAATAGTATTAATACTATTACTTATATTTTTCTCAATACTATTATTTCTATGATTGAGAAAAATATTCCAACGCTTAAAAAAATATATGTCTTCACATACAAATTTCACTGAAAATGAAATTCAATCTATTTGAAATATTGTCTTCTTTATAATAACTTCCACTCTCTTATATATTGATTTCCTAAATAATAAAGCAACGTTTTTTGAACAAATGTATCGTATCTTCACGCTCTATCTATTTATTTACATCATAGTAAAATTTTTCATATACATATATCAAAAATCTTTTATAGATATGGAGAGAATAACTATACACGTTTCTGAACTACAAGTATGAGACATTATTGACAGACAGTTTTATCAAAAATCTATTCAAAATATATCAAAAAAAAATCTCTTCCATAGAAATATGAAAGAGATAGAAGATGTGGATAATATTAGGAAATTAATATTAAAAAACTATCCTGAGACTCCACAAATAATCATATCGCAAACTTTTGCCTTCTCTGTTGTCGTATTTACATGATTTATAACTACTTTTATATATGACAATTTTTTAGTAAGCTATTTATACACAGCAATAAAAGATTTTATTGCTACAATATATTTTTAGTCTAAGATCTCTTTTTTAAAATTAATGGGGATATTATCATTTTTAAATTCTTCAGGAGTATTATGAAATCGCTGTAACATATATTCCAGATATTCTGCATCTCTTGCATATTCTATATAGAGTGTATATTGATTTTTCATAATTGAATGGAACTTTTCTCGCGTCATTCTTGCTGAAGTTTTTATATTATATACTTCAATGTCTTTATGCATTCAAAAACTAAGTCCTAACTTGTATGCTCGAAATGCAAAATCTATATCATCTTCTCACCATCAATCTAATCACTCATGCCATGGGAGTATTTTTTCTAAATTATTTCTATGAATATAAAAGTTTCATCATAAAAACACATGCCATAAATGCTTGAAATCACCTGAGCTACGAAAGTCTCTATATAATTCGTTATCACAATATTTTGTATATTTTTTTTCCGATATATCAGAAGCATTGATAGCCGCTATGTCATTATAATTATATCATACACTTTCTCATATGATTATATCATTTGTTGTTTTCTGTACAATATTGTACAAGTTTGAAAGATAGTATTCCGGAAGGATTGAGTCACCATCGATATAGATAATATGATCATACTTTATATGTTTCAGTCATTTGTTTCTTGCAGTATTAACGCGAAATCTTCCTTTTTTATCTCATATGTATTCATACTTTATATCAAGCATTTGATACTTTTTTAGAATTCTCTCATACTCTTTTTTATAGTTAATTGAAGAACCATCATCAACGATAACGAGTTGGGAAAGTTTTCTATTATATGTCTGATTATAAAATGACTGTAGTAGCTCTCACAATAAATCAGTATTATATATGGGTATAATAATACTAAATTGTATATTTGCTCTATTTACTAGCATATCTTATTGATTATAAATCTTTGCTATAGCATCAATGAGTTTCGCCTTATTGCAGAATTCTATATCACTAATATTAGGTTTCTGTGAAGTATATTCTCACAAACATTTTTCAAGATGTTCATCAGAAAAATCATCTAAAAATTCCACATTAAGTCTCGATTCAAAAAGCTTTGTACGATATTTTTGTTCGTAATAACGATGTTTAAAGCTACCCAAGTTATAATTTGCCATTATATAAGCTTTTCAGTTATAATGAAATAGATGCTGAAATGTACCATATCATCCAAATCAGAAAAAATATTCACTCCCTTCCAGTAGATTCTGAAAATTATCACTAAATCAAGAAAGAGTAATATGCTTGGATTCGTATACTATATTTTGAATATTCATTTTTAGATCTTGTGAAACATACGGTCACATAAGTATACTAATATTATAATCAATTTTCAAAGTCATGAATTGTATCAGTTGTGTGAAATCATTTTTTGAAGTTACATTTCATCATGTAGATATCAAGATATGTTTTTTTTGAATTCACAATGACGTCTGTCCCGATCATATAGGAATATATCAAAGGTGATGCCAAATATTTTTTTCTTGTTCATTTCATAAAAATTCTGATCGTATATCAAAAATTTTTGGATCTCAAAAAATTAAAATCGCATCTAGGATATTTTCATTCATACAAAAATTTATAAAGATTTGTATTAAATACGCTTGGTCAATATTTGAATGAAAAATAATTTCATACAGCCATAGCAAATCCTTACGGACTATTTCGTCTAGTGTTTTATCTTTTCGTTTAGATATAACATTAATAAATTTATTATATTTTGATCCAGTAAGCACCTTTTTTCATATATATATATCTCTCATAAAATTTATTACCTTACCTTTTTGATTACGTATATGAGTAGCAATAATATTTATCTCGATAATATTACCAAACCTTCAAAATGGGAAAAAATCAACTAAGAATATTTCTGGCTTTATATTATTTAGATACTTCTCTATGAGCTTTATTCTCCCTGGGTTATAAAGAGAATTCGTAGATCGATATGGTAATTCAAAAATTGTTGCAGATAAAAAAATTGTTGGATCAATTTTTGATCATAGTAATATATATAGATCATAATCTTGTGACATATGAGTACAAAGATATCTAAAAAAAGGAACGTGCCCCATTCATTCTAAGTCATCATACAGCATTATACACTTTAACTTTATCATTTTAAAAATTTTAAAATATTTTGAAATCATTGAAGATTAATACTATTTTTTTGTACTGTGTATTTGTAATTATAGTAAAAAAGTATTTTTTTGATAAAATGCTTATCAATTTTTTCTACATGGAATATAGGATAATTTTTTGATAAAATTTCGATTCTTTTTCTCTGTTCCGTTTTATTTATATTTACAACATTATCAGCATTTACATATAAAAGAGCCGGAATATTATAATACATAGCATCGGTTACAGTACCATATCACCCGCATCCTATTAATAACTGCGCATCTATGATGTACTCTTTAATATTATAACTAAAATCTAGAAATTCAATATTTGATGCTTTAACTAAATTTTGTATCTTTTTAATTTCTATGTCAGGGATCATACTTCCTAATATTACTTTGAAATGTATATTCTTAATTTTTGAACATATCATAAGAATTTGTAAAAATTTCTCTTTGTCATAAATATTCCCTCCTGCAGATATCAAAACATACCTACCTTTTGATTTTTTTATATGTCTGTCTTTTGGCAATATATATCCTAGATGATAAAATTTTTTACGTGAATAATTTGATAAATAAAATTCGGATCTAATATCATATACTGAGCTGTCTCAAAAAACTAGTATTCAATCTAATATACTTTCAGACAAATAATATTCTATAAGCATATTGACACTTGCATGATTAAATCATGCAAGTGTCATATAATTTAACAATCTCACTTGGTCATGTTTCAGCATATTTTTTAAGCCTAATTTTTCACTATATCAGAGAGCTAATTTATGAGCATCTTGATAATATGATAAATGACGTGATTTCAATCATGTAAATATATCTCGCATTATACTAAATGCTTTTCATCATTGCTTATGTGCAATTTCAATAATTAACTGTATTTCTGTATTAAAAGTATGTCTTCAGAAAGGAAAATAATCTATCAAGATTGAAAAGCATCACTGCTTTTTTAATAATTCACCTATAAATTCTTGTCTTTCCTTATGATATCTTTTATACAAAATCATATCTCATTCTATTTTCTCTAATTCTGTTGCATATGGCAAATATATGTGTTTTACAGAATCGTCAGGAATCTTTAGCGTTCCTCCGACTAAGATACAAACGTCAAAATTATTTTTTATACTATGATAAATTTTAAGCATTCTTGATAAGTGCCCATATCATTTCTCATCGTGTACATGTAAAAATATTTTTTTCATCTTTTAAGTAATTATCTGAGAAAACGGAAACTGTGTATTATGTTTCTTTATATTGTAAGCAAGTACTCAGAGCATTGAAGCGTTATCAAATCTATAATCTAAAAGTGGTCTTGAAATAGTATATTTACCTTGAAATTTCTTCTCTAAAAATTTTATAAAATGATCATTTTGAGAAATTCATCATACAATTACAATTTCTCATATGAACATAATATCAGATATCCTATCAAATTTCTCTGCTAATATCTCAAAAAGTGCTCTTTCAAAAGAACAAAAGAGAATTTCAGCAGAAAAAATATTTTTTCTGCGTTTCATTATTTTTTTACAATCTATATACCAGTGGTACATTTCAAAATCAAAAGTATTCTCAGAACCATATAATTTTTTAAACTCATTTATTATATCAATCTCTGTTTCTCTATGAATATTAGTCAGTACTTTTGGTATTTCTTGAGGACTCTGGTATTCTTTTAAGATATCAAGGCTTCTTAACAAGGAGTTATATATACTTCCAAGTCCAATATATTTTTTATTATCAGAATCAAAATATGTATTATCATTAAGAATCATTAAATCATTCTCTGCTCTAAAATAGGCAAGAGAGTTATGACTTCCAGAAGCTGAATAAACAAGCTTTGGGAAGCTCCCGTCTTCTTGTCTATTCACAAAAAATGAAAAATAATGTGCTGTAATATGATCTACAGATATCACTTCTATATTATGAGTAATTCCTAGTGTTTCAGCTATAGTTTTTCATATGTACATAGAATTTTTAAAACCTGATTCACCACTGTAGCATATTAACTCAATTTTCTCCCATCCATATGGCACATCATCATAAAAGGATTTCAAAATATTTAGAAATGCACGTATAAGAAAATCTATTTTTCATGCTACCATGTCATCCCAATCATTATCTCAAATGGGATGAGATATTTCTTTAATAACTTTATTCTTCTCTGTAAGAGAAATTCTCGCTGTAGCACTAGTAGAGTCAATAGAAAATATTTTCATTTTTTTTACTTATTCACTTTAGTTGTTAAAATATCAGCAAGACAATTACATATTTTTTTGTTACATCTTATTCATTTATTAGGTAAATTCAACCTCTCTAAATTATGGATATTTCAGATTTTTCCTCCAACTTTGCAATGCCCTCTGTATATTTCTCATTTCATATCAATAACTAATGATTCTAATCATATATAGCAACTCCAACCATACCAGTTATTATCATTAATAGCTAGAAGCTGAGCAGGTTTTACAAGTTTTCTTTCAAATTTATTTACTTGTATCATTTCTCCACGAACTTGATTTTTATATAATTTTTGAGTTATTTTTTGCTTGCTATCTAAAAAATTAAGTTGACCAACAGTATAATCATATAGTTTTTCTCAGAAATCAACGAGTAAAGGTTTTGCTGTAACAGATATATCATATCCTTTAGATTTCTTTAATAGTTCTAATACAATTTTTTTTCTCTCTTCAAATTGTTTTGGATCCATTGTAACATTAATATTTACGCGTGTATTCAATCATAAAAAATCTATCAATTTATAAAATGTTTCAAATTGGGCAAACTCTCCATGATAGGTTATGTTGACTTGATCAATAAATCGTACATTATCTTTCCGCCAAGAAATTGGCATACTTCCATTTGATATAAGTGAGAGATAACAATTCTTTGTTTTCAATGTTCTTACTATCTCTGAAAAATCTGGATGTAGTGTCGGTTCTCAACCCGTAAATTGAAAACAACATATTCTACCTAGTCTTTCATAATGAGTTATAATCTCTCATGCTCATTTCAAAAGATAATCTTTTGAAATCCAAGGGATTTTTGAGTCATGCAGGTGATCGGGACAATATGAGCATTTGTAATTACAAGTACTTCATAAAGACCAATCAATCAGAACAATCTTCTCAAATTCTTTTTTTTCATGAATAAGTGCATGATAACTTTTTTTATTTGTATAAATATTCATTAGATTAGCTTTAATTTTCATTCAATTATTTGAACAAGTATATGTATATCCCTTTCCATATACAAATATTTTTTTGTAACCATATTGTTTTCTAGTACATATCAAATCGAACAGTATACATAATATACATAACAAAATCATAAAAAATCTATTGAAGATTTTTTAAAATCAAATCAATAATGTTTCAAAAAATAATTGATCTGTCTTTCATTTAATTTTGCATAATATATAAAAGAAACTAAATCAATTTCCGCATAGTCATATCAACTCGCCTCCCAATCTATCAAAAATATTTCTCAGTTGTCTTTTATTATTATATTTTCTAAATTAACATCTCTATGAACCATTGAAATATTTCTACCTTGTATTAGCAATCTGTACTTTCTCAATAAATATCAATATATCTTTAAAATTTTGTTGTTAGTTACTCAAGAAAAGCCTTGATTATGAGAAAGAAAAATCATAAAATTTTTCTTAATCCACTCTCCTTCAGGTCCATCATCTATATGCTTTCCGACAGTATCAATATGCAATTTTTTAAGCTTCTTTGCAACTCTAAATATATGACTATTATCTAACAAAATAGAAGCTCAACTAATTTGAGTTTTATCTTTACAGATAAACATTCCCTTAAGGTAATTTTCTACAAAATAACCTTTTCTTTCATTTTCATATAAAAGTTCAGGTCAAACTCAATCTGGCAAAAGCTTTAAATTATTTATTTCTCTTTTAATTCTATTATTAAATAAAGGTTCTTTTGCCTTTTTTAAAAGATATAATCATTTTTCACCTTTTAGTATAAAAAAGTGGAATTTATGACTCGATTTAAAATAACAAACATTGATTATAACGTCAAAACCGAAATTAACATTCTGGATTTTTGAAAGAGATTTCATATATATAATATTTTTGTTCTAAAATTGAATTAAAGTCGATAAACAATATACTTTACTAGTTTAAATTTGCATTATTATATAAAAAATATTATAATAAAATCGCTATGTTTAGATATATACTAAATTGTAATGTTAGGAGAAAGTAATATGATTAAGATATTAGCATTAGCATTAGCATTAGTAGTAATATTTTATTCTCTTAGTTCTTCAGCTAAAGCTGAGGAATTAATTAGAGTCGACTCAAGAAAAACACAGTTTGCATGTACTACTGGAGAATTCCAATGGGTATCAGCCGATCGTGGACATTATGCAGTCAACCCTATAACAGGATGTAAAAAATATTACGTGTATGGTAGATGCTCTATGAGTCTAACTGACTCATAAGAGTATCCCCAGAGTCAAAAGTACCCTATCATAGGGTACTTTTTTAATAGTACTTCTGTATATCCTATTATTTCTTTTTGAAGACAACAAATATAAAGAATATAATTATGAAAAAAAATATTAATAATCCGATTATTTGTGAGTGCTTTTTCACTCCATTAGTAAAAAATGATGACTCACTAACATTATACTTTTTTAATTCTTGATTTAATCTTCATATATCGATGTTAATACAAGCGGAAAGATTAGGTTCATAAAGGATAAAAGCTTGTTTTGAAATATCATTCAATTTTGTACTTAAAATAGAACATGCAGTCTCTGCTCAAAATTTATTTAAGAGAATGTCGTATATATGTCAGGACAAATCCTCAATTTCTATTTTCTGCACACTTTTGTTTTGAGAGTATAAAGCAATAATTTCATTTATCATATTGTAATTCTCAACTTCTGATAACAAGAATAACTTATAAAAAAAGTTGTAAGTATCTGTTTCAATGAGTGATTTTAAGGATAACATTATTTTTTCTTCTTGAAAAACTTTACTGTAAAAAAGCAAAGGAATAAGGCTATTCTTATTATCTTTCAATATTTTTTTATCAATCTGATACGATTTAAAAAAATAATATAAGCTTTGTTTGTAATCTTTTCAAATCGTCCCTATGTAATAGTATGCAGCGTGTTGAGTGTCTTTAAGAAAATCAGCTCTTGGAATAGTTTTCTTTTCATATTTAAGACTTTCATATAAGAATTCTTCATTTTGATACTTCGATCACAAAGTATAAAGTATAAATCACTTATATAAATAGTCTTCTTCCTCTATTAATTGACTGTATTTGGTAAAGTCTTCTTTTTTAAAGTTATCTCAACTTGTTTCTTTCCAAAACTTAATTATTTTATTAGAAATTAAGTCTTTATTAGTATCATCTTCTATGAAATTTGGTAGTTTATATCTAAGATTATAATAATTCACGAAAACTTTAAAATGTGGATTAGCTGAATGTCTTGAAACTAGTGATTCAAAATTCTTGAATGCAAGTTGAAAAACTTCATCATTTGAATTATTTAATATAAGCTTAGTGAGTGTAGATATTTTTCCATACAATTCTGCTTCTCATTCTCTTCATAATTTCTTATAATTTTCACTAAGTAGTTCCCATCATTTATATTCATGCAAAAAAACCTTATCAACATACTCTTCCAAAATCGCTATTGATTCTAAATGTTTTCAAGACTCATATTCTTGAAAAGCTTTTTCATATTCTTGATCAAATCTATCATGAAAATATATTACATCAATTTCTTCAATATCTAAATTCTCACGTAATTCCTTAAGAATAGACGCGTCAGTATTTAATTGAGCAAAAACACTAGGTATGCTATTATTTAGAAAAAACATAAAAGTATAAAAAAAGATTGCTACTATGAATAAATATTTCATAAGTAAGGATTATACATTAAATTGTAATTGTATTATCAAATATTAGCTGAAAAATCATGAAGAGCAATAATTTTTTCAAGCTTTGTAAAATTAACAAGATCTGGTTGTTTTCAAATAACCTCTACTTCAATTAAACTACTTAAAATCCTATTAGAATCTTGATTACCTGATTCTTGAGTAGCAAAGAGAATAGTCATATCTCATTTAACGAATTGATGATATAATAAACCACCTAAAGATAAATTATTGTTATATCACTTCCTAGTTTCAATAAATTCATTACTTAGTAATATATTTACTAATTTTTTTAAATTTTCTCAAGATACCTCTAATTCTAAAGAAAGATTTTTCCTCTCTTCAATTGATCAATCATAAACTTTACAAACATCATCTCAATAAAATTCTCTAATATATTGAGTCAATCTTTCAGAAAAAGTTGCTGAATCATCTGTTATTAATAATCAACTATTTATTCAAAAGTCTTCTAAGAATGTGTGAAAAACTGTACTATCATGATTTCATGAAATAATTGAAAATTTTTTTTGACAGTTCGAATTGTACATAAAAAGATCCTTCTCATTAATAGGTTTTTTCGCTATATACTCTTTATAAAAAATCAATAATTGTTCTAACTGTTCACTATATTTTTGTTTTAGATTTAGCATTACAGGATTTGTAGCTAAAAAATCCTTCTCAAATTGACTCTTTAACATGCTTATATAGTGTGGAGTTATTATATGATCTGTGCTCATATAATTTTGGATTCCCTTACTTTCAACAGCCTTATGGAATCTTTGTCATCATATAAATGTTTCTATTATAAATTCAGATCCATTAATTGAAATACCTAAGTGCATTCATTCATATTCAAAAAGGTCACTATTTTTTTCGACAATTCTATATAATTCTCAACTATTATTGTCATTTTTTTCATTTCAATAAGAAGCTTCACATGTATCTACCATAAAAAATAGTTAATAATTTCTTTATTATTATAACAGATATATTTTTATTATACAAAAAACAACAAGCAATTAGAATTGAATATTTTTCTTTTGGGGTAAAATCATCTTTTACTTTACTGAAATAAAACAAGAAATGGAAAAGATATGAATTTATATTGGATTATGATCAAATATCTGAAATCTTCACAAAAATTTAGATGAAGCTATTAATTACATAAAAAAAAATAAAGTTAATGTTGTACAAGAATCAAATAGATACCGTTCTACACCAATGTATTTTCTAGATCAAAATAAATTCTTGAATAGTGTTATAGAAATTGAAACTGATAAGTCCCCTTTTGAATTGTTAAAATTACTACAGTCATGTGAAAAATATCTCTGAAGGAAAAAAACATTCTTAAACTGACCAAGGATAATTGATCTTGATATTTTAATATACAATAATATACATTTAGATAATGAGAATCTAAAAATACCTCATCCTAGAATGTCTGAAAGAGACTTTGTTATTTATCCATTATTTGAAATAAACAAAAAAATTTTAATCAATTGAGTAGAACTAAAAAAAATAGTTAAAAAGCTATGAAAAACTGATATGACCATATGTTAAGATTCGATTTTTTGTAAAAAATGACAGGTCCCCATATATTAGGACAGGCAGTTAAGTAAAAAAACTAGAATATTGAGAGCTAGCCAATATACTAAAATTATACTTATCCGCTAATCGCAAAAACATATGACAGCTATAGCAAAAGAGATAAAACAAAAGATCCTAAATTC
>JAWUYB010000002.1:0-14833 GCA_034111025.1 Candidatus Altimarinota bacterium
GTACGGTTAAGTCCGCGAACGAGCGCAACCCTCATCATATGTTGTATTTTCATGTGAGACTGCCGGTCATAAACCGGAGGAAGGTGAGGATGACGTCAAATCAGCATGGCTTTTACGTCTGGGGCTACACACATGATACAATGGTGTATACAAAGAGCAGCGAAACGGTAACGTGGAGCGAATCTCAAAAATACATCTCAGTCCGGATTGAGGTCTGCAACTCGACCTCATGAAGTTGGAATTGCTAGTAATCGTGAATCAGATATGTCACGGTGAATATGTTCCTGGGTCTTGTACTCACCGCCCGTCATGGCATGGGAGGAAGTAATATTGGAAGCCCCTCTAGTAATATGAGGGTCCATAGTAGGACTTCTGACTGGGCTAAAGTCGTAACAAGGTATCCGTAGGAGAACCTGCGGATGGACTATCTCCTTATAAATTTCTTTTAGTGAAATTGTACAATAGTTTTTTTCTAATATTTTGTTTATTTTGTTCGTTAAAATAATCTGAATAGTTAATGTTAGTTAATATGGTTTTAAATGAGAGATTGTTTAGGTTGTATTAAGATTTAATTATAGCATAAAGTGGATGCCTTGACTCGAATGTCCGAAGAAAGACGTGTTAATCTGCGATAAGCTTGGAGGAGTTGATAAAAAACGTTATTACTCCAAGATTTCTGAATGGGGGAACCTAATATGAGTAATTCGTATTATCTGTAAAACAGAAGGACACATTGTGAACTGAAATATCTAAGTAGCAATGGAAAAGAAATCAATTGAGATTCCCTGAGTAGTGACGAGCGAAACGGGAAGAGCCCAAACTGTGGATACTGTACAAGGTAGCTTTTGGTACCACAGGGTTGTAGGACATATATAAGGGGAGGCTAATAAACCTGATATATATTAAGATTATAAAGAGAACAAGTTGGGACACTTGGCCAAAGAGGGTTAAAGCCCCGTATTTTAAAATAATTTTACTAAATATTTGTATGTTCCTGAGTAGGTTCGGACACGAGAAATCCGGATTGAATCTGGGAGGACCACCTTCCAAGGCTAAATAGCATTCGAGATCGATAGTGAACTAGTACCATGAGGGAAAGGTGAAAAGAACCCCGGGAGGGGAGTGAAATAGAACCTGAAACTTTATGCTTTTAAAGAGATGGAGCCTTAGGGTGACATCGTACTTTTTGTAGAACGGACCAACGAGTTAGTGTGTGTGGCAAGGTTAAGGAAGTTAAATCCGGAGCCGAAGTGAAAGCGAGCCTGAATAGGGCGTGAGTCATACATACTAGACCCGAAACTAGGTGAGCTTCCCATGAGCAGGCTGAAGCGATGGTAAAACATCGTGGAGGGCCGAACCATTAGGAGCTGCAAGTCCTTTGGATGACTTGTGGGAAGGAGTGAAAAGCTAATCGAACCTAGAGATAGCTGGTTCTCCGCGAAATAGCTTTAGGGCTAGCCTCGGATTACTATTTTACAGGGGTAGAGCTCTGATTGGACTAGCGGGTCTCACGACTTAGCAAATCCTGATAAACTTCGAATACTGTAAAAATTATACCGGGAGTCAGACGGTGAGAGATAAGTCCCATCGTCAAAAGGGAAACAGCCCAGATTACTGTCTAAGGTCCCTAATTAATAACTAAGTGGAAAAGGTTGTGGGATTGCTGAGACAACCAGGAGGTTGGCTTAGAAGCAGCCATTCCTTGAAAGAGTGCGTAATAGCTCACTGGTCAAGCGATCATGCGCCGAAAATTCAACGGGGCTCAAGTTATTAACCGAAGACGTAAACTTCATACTTTTGTATGGATTGGTAGCGGAGCGTTCTGTATGTCGCTGAAGGTAAGATGTGAGTCTTGCTGGAGATATCAGAAGTGAAAATGTTGGTATGAGTAACGTAAGGGAGATGAAAACTCTCCCCGCCGGAAGCCCAAGGTTTCCTACGCAACGGCAGTCGACGTAGGGTTAGTCGGTCCTAAGGTGTAACCGAAAGGTGGAGCTGATGGATATCAGGTTAATATTCCTGAACTACGTACATAAAGTGAAGGGGGGACATATTGGGATATAGGAGATTCTTAATGAATTGAATTACGAACGCAAAGTCTGAAACATAGGAAAATCCGTGTTTCGTGAAGGATTGAGCTAAGTTAAGTTGATATTTTTAGCTTGCTAAAGATAGATATGGCTCCTACTATATTCGAGTATCGAGAAAAGCCTCTAAGCGTTTTAATTATGTATGTAACCGTACCGAAAACGAACACACGTGGGCAAGTGGAGAACACTAAGGCGTACGAGATAACCATGCTTAAGGAACTCGGCAAAACAGCGGTCGTAACTTCGGGATAAGACCTGCCTTGAATTTAATTTAGATTCAAGGCCGCAGCGAAAGAGCTCAGGCGACTGTTTACCAAAAACACAGCTCTCTGCAAACTCGTAAGAGGATGTATAGGGGGTGATGCCTGCCCAGTGCCAGAAGGTTACGTGGATGAGTGCAAGCTCTGAAACTAAGCCCTGGTGAACGGCGGCCGTAACTATAACGGTCCTAAGGTAGCGAAATTCCTTGTCGGGTAAGTTCCGACCCGCACGAATGGCATAACGGTCTGAGCACTGTCTCAAGCATGGACTCGGTGAAATTGCAATGTCGGTAAAAATGCCGACTACCTGCAGCAAGACGGAAAGACCCTATGGAGCTTTACTACAGCTTGGTATTGAGTTATGATTTAAGATGTGCAGAATAGGTGGGAGACTTTGAAGTGGCAACGCAAGTAGTCATGGAGTCACCTTTGAGATACCACCCTTCTTAAATTGTAACTCTAACTCCTTAATTGGAGAACAGTGCTTGGTGGGTAGTTTAACTGGGGCGGTTGCCTCCTAAAGAGTAACGGAGGCGCGCAATGGTCAACTATCTTCGGATGGAAATCGAAGAGATAGTGTATTCGCATAAGTTGGCCTGACTGAGAGACTTACAAGTCGACCAGACACGAAAGTGGGCGAAAGTGATCCGGCACTAACGCGTGGAAGTGGTGTCGCTCAACGGATAAAAGTTACCCTAGGGATAACAGGCTGATCGCGTCCAAGAGTTCACATCGACGACGCGGTTTGGCACCTCGATGTCGGCTCGTCGCATCCTGGGGGTGGAGAAGCTCCCAAGGGTATGGCTGTTCGCCATTTAAAGCGGTACGCGAGCTGGGTTCAGAACGTCGTGAGACAGTTTGGCCCCTATCTGCTGTGGGCGTATAGAAATTTGAGAAGATCTGCTCCTAGTACGAGAGGACCGGAGTGGACGAACCTCTGGTGTATCGGTTGTCATGTCTAATGGCATTGCCGAGTAGCTAAGTTCGGAATGGATAACCACTGAAAGCATCTAAGTGGGAAGCCAACTTCAAGATTAGATTTCTCTGCCTCGAGCAATAAGTCCCCATGGAGACTACATGGTTGATAGGTTACAGGTGTAAGAGTGGTGACACTCTCAGCCGAGTAATACTAATCGGACGAATGGATCTTAATACATTCTAAACAATGCTTTATTTAATAAGTATTGACTAACATTAACTGTTTAGATTATAACTAAACAAACAAACTAAACAAAAAACAAAGCTAAATAGTATTAATATTAGGCTCTTGGTAATTATGACGGTTGAGGTACACCTGTTCCCATTTCGAACACAGAAGTTAAGCCAACTCGTGCTGATGGTAGTGCATCTCGTAGATGTGTGAGAGTAGGTAGTTGCCAAGATCTTGATATTAATTTTTTTAGGAAAAACTGTGTGCATATATTTGCGCGAGTAGCTCAGTTGGAAGAGCAGCGCCCTTCTAAGGCGAAGGTCACAGGTTCGAGCCCTGTCTCGCGCACCATTCTAAAACATTATGGGTGATTAGCTCAGTTGGTGAGAGCACCTGCCTTACAAGCAGGGGGTCGTAGGTTCAACTCCTACATTACCCACCATAGAAAAAATAAATAAAGAGAATTATTAATACTTCATTAATAATTCTCTTTTTTTTGTCACCTCTTTTTTAGACTATTATTTGTATTTGTATCAATATTATGTTAATATATTATTATATTTATTAGTAACTATAAAAAAGTGATATTATTATCAACATCATCTTTACAGTGATATGGATTACATAGAATTTTTGATTTTGCTAAAAAATCAGGTTTCGATTGACTGGATATTGCATTAAATACATTAAATCATGACTTATGGGATGAAGAATATATAAAATATTTATCTCAATCTTTTAACTTACCAGTTTTATCAATTACTGCTCCACCTAAATGAATGAGTGAAAAAAAAGTAGATAAAATTGTTAAAATCGCTAGTGTTTTAAAAACGCAAGTACTAAATTTTTCTCCTCCACATATATCAGATAAAAATACAACATGGTATTCTAGATATCTTTTAAAAGTTAAAAGGGATACGCATTTATCTATTGCAATTCAAAATGTAGATCCAAAATTTATATTCTTTTTAATTCCTGAATATAAAAATACTGCACTAGCTGAAATAAAAAAATTAACTTGAGAAACTACATTAGATTTATCATCAATAGATACTTCATCTGGGTATGATATACTAAAAGCGCAAAAATTATTATGAAGTAGTATTAAGAATATTTTACTTAGTGATAGACATGGTAATCAACATTGAGTATTACCAGGATGAGCAGGAGGATGAATATCTTACTTACCTCTAGAAAGCTTCTTTTACAAACTTAAAACAACATGATATAATGGTTTTATTACATTAAAAGTTAAACCATCAGAATTATCAGTATGAAATGAAGATAGAGTTATACAAAGCCTTGAATTTGTTAAAGGATATTATGAAAAACATTTTTTATTATATAAATAAAAAGACTTAATAGAAAAATGTATGTGACTGAAATTATTAAATTTAACCATGTAAGAGAGATAAAATTAATTTAATTTTTCTCTTTCTTTTATTCATCCATGTAGACATATTTCGATTATGCAATAAAAAAATAGAAGAATATTATAAATTTTCTTCTATTTTTTTTACTTTTTCTTTTCAATATTTATATGCATAGTACCATATAGCAGTTTTAAATATATCTAATACTGCAGTAAGATATCATAATATATATATAGCAATAATGAATAATATAGTAAGTATTGTTAATGTTAATATTAAAAATATTTGAGATGATATGTATATTATTGTCGCTGATATTATTATTGGAAAACTAAGGAAAATTATAAAATTTAATATTACTCTTACATTTAAAATAAACATTAATAGATATAATTTAGATGTATTTTTTAAATTTAATATAGCAACTTTTATTGATTTTCAAACAGCAGGAAAAACTTTTTGATTATCTAATATGATAAAATATTTACTATAAGCAAATAATATATTTAGTATAATACTTATAAAAAGTATGAAAATAAATATTATAGTTATAATATCTAAGTAATCTATTCAAATAAACCTTATTGTAAATAAGAAGGCATTTAAGATACTCATAAACTTAAATTCACTAAATATATTATTATATTCAAAAATTGGAAAAAACTTATAAATTCACATTCAAAAAGCTTCACTTCAACTGATATCTTCATTTTTTTCCTTATGATCAATATAATGTATTAATCATCATTCAAATATCGGAAGTGTTATAAAATATATAAACAAAAATAGAATTGCTCATATAATTATTTCTATTATATAATCATTATGAAAAAAATCTAATATAAGAATCAAGGCTTCTTCTTTTTTTCAAAATATTTCAACATAAGTATATATCGATTGATATACAAGTAGAAAGGTTAAGAATATGATTGACATTAACCCAGGAAAAAGATAATATTTCTTTATAGAAGTATTATCTTTTATAATATTCCAAGCTGGAATAATAATTTTATCTTTTATGATATTATCCATTATAGTATTTCGATTATATATTTGAAAAATCAAAAAATATTTTTTCAATCAATATTAATTACTCTTTTTTCATTAGTGTATAATTTATCATATAGAATAGTTCTCATATTCTTTGATTGAAGCCTGAGAGGTAATGGATATATATTGATATTTTTATCTACAATTAACTTTTGCTTAGGTGAGTATAGTGTTTTAACCACTTGTTCCTCTTTTAATATATCTAATACTTTCACTTGAATTAATTCTCTTTTATCTTTATTCTTAAATGATTCTTTTAAGTCTTTTAAATTATTATCTAGTAGCGCTTTCTTTATATTTGAAAAATTATATCAATTTTTTACTTGGCTTGAATGAAAGTAAGGAAAAATATTATGACTAAAATATCCTAAATCAATACCAGCTAATATTATATCATATTCATCTTGTCTAGCTAATACATTACTTAATCATGTAATAGATATTGGGTGTAATTCTATATAAATTCATATTTCTTCAAGTGTGTTCTTTATAAATAAAGCAGATTTTTCAATATTTCTATCTGATGCAACATAAAATAAATCTAGAGTTAATTTATCATAATTATCATTATAATAGAAAGTATCATCTAATTCACTTAATTTTTTTAGACTATCTTTATTAACTTCCGGTTTATTATTTTCTTCTGATATTGCTTTTTCTTTTTCTTGTTTTATTTTTTCTTTATAGAGCTCTTCTAAAAGAGTATCCTCATCTCTTTTTAATTTTGCTTCATCAGTATTAAATATAAATATAATTTCTTCAATAAATTCTTTCTTTCAATTCTTTTCAAAATAAATTTTGTATTTATTAATTCAAGTTTGTATTGTTCAATATGATTCACGTAATCTATAATGAAAATTTGTATTTCATTTCTTAAATCATTGTAGTTTATAATCATTTATATACACTGCATCTACACCTTTTTGAGCGATTCAAGTAAGTAGAATATCATCCTTGCTTATGCTATTATATTTATCTACATATTCAGGTACAGTAATTACATCAGAATTTTTTTGAAAAATATCTAAACTTAGTATTTCAGGTAATTCCTCATGTTTTACTTCTGCTGAATAAAATGAATCAGGTTTTTGTTCAGGTAATATTTCTTGAATTAATTTAGATTTTTTTTCATATCCATATTTTGAAATTATATTTTCATAATTTTTATTTTGAATTGATTTTTCTATCGAATATTCAGTCATATAAGGATTATATACCTCTGTTATATTATCTGATCAAATATGTTTTAATAAATTTTCTCTAGAAATTTTATTAAGTATAGTATTTCTAAAATCTGAATCAGGAAGTGTTTCTTTGTTTAAAAATACTGAAACATATTGTGGGAGTAAATATTCATTTACATCAAATCTAGGCAGACTAGATCAAATTAAATTATTATTATCTTGAAATATATTAATGGTTTCTTTATTTTTATTAAAAGTATTTGTGTCTGGAAATAGTTTAATTATTAATTGATCAATTAATACAAGATTATCCTTGTAATGTATATTTTTTTCTAAAATAAATTTAGTAATTCAAAGTGATAAATCTTGTTGAACATTTGTTATCTTAAATTTTCAAGAGTATATCTGTCCTATAGTTGAAAAATTACCATTTAAGTTTTCTTTTCAAATACTATTAATTGTATCAATAGGTAAAATTGGTTGAAAGAATATATTTAAAAAATTAATATCTTTATTATCAGGTTTTTTAAATATAATACTATTGTCTGTAGATGTTATGGTAGTTCATTCTAATAATGATGCTATAACAAGATTTATATCAGAGTTTTTGAGTAAATTATAAGTTGCAGTGATATCTTCTATGGTTATATTATTTCAGTTTGACCATTTTATATCATCTTGAATATAACACTCAATATATGATAAATTACTGTGATCACATTTTGTAATATTTTCACTAACTTTATCTCAAGTTTGATCATATGTTAACATGGATCTATACAAGAGATTCATAAAATATCCATTATTTCCACTGAGTGGTTTTAATGGATTTAAACTTGGAAAATTACCAATGAGACCTTCTGAAACAGTTCATCACTCTATAGGGTACATTTCTGCGTCGCTATAAATATATTGATAGAGCAAATGAAACCCCGTTAAAATAAAAAATAGAATACTTATTAAGAATAAGTATTTTTTTAATTTAGGCTTTGTTTTATTTGTTATTTTTTGTTCAATTCCCATATGTAATATTTAAGTATATTTCTTAGTTAAATAAGAATAGAGCTACTGCATTTACTATAAACAATGTTCATAGTATCTTTGTTGCAATATCTAATACTTTCTCAGGACCTCTTTTATTAACTTCACCCATACCTCCACTCATTGATGAAAGATTTAATGAGACGTTTTTATTTTGGATAAGTACTACAAAAATCAGTAATACTGATAAAATTATCATTGTAAATTGTAATGTATCTAACATAAATTAACGTTTAAAAAATAATATTGAATAAACCATATTCAAAATAGTAAAAATTGCAACAGCAATTGCAAAATCAAAGGTATTTGGGATTTTATATTCTATATCAGGTATTACTAGTAACACATTTACTATGTATGTAAATCACCATAATATGATTCAATTTATAACAAAAGCAACAAGTCCAAAAAATAATAAATAAAATGGAAGAGATAATATATTTAATATAGGTTTTATTGTTATATTCATAACTCATAAAATTAATCAACCTAATAATAATGTTTTCCACATATCTACTCAAGTAGGTGAAATAATTATTCAAGGAGATACTATATCATTTCATGACATAAAAAACCATAATACATAAAGTATTATTGCATTAATGAGAATACAAAATATTAATTTCATAATTATAAATTTAGAAAACGTATTAATTTATCAGTACTTGTGATTTCAGATTTTCATCAATTTTCAATAAAATCATTTATATAGAATTGTACTTGAGAAAGTATTTCAGCAGAAATTTTTAAATCTAAGATAGCAACACTTGCTTTACTTAAGTGGAGACGAAGTAGATTAGGTGAATCATTTTGATATCAAACACTATATTTTTTAATGGTGCTATAATCATAAAAGACATTACTTATGTAGAGACCTTGTTCAGTAATTTTAACCTCTATTTCATCATCCGAATTATTTTCAACAAAATATACTAATCAAGATATGAGTAGTATAATAAAACTCATACCATATTGTTTTGTTAAGAATCCCCATATAGTCAGTCAAATAACTACTGATAAAGCTATTATATACCATAATTGAGACCTATTCTTTTTATCTTCAAATTTCCAAGTGTATAAAATATTTTCCATTAGTTGAAGTTATCAAGTAATATTTTTATAATAAACCAACTTAATGTTGCTATAGCAAAACCTGTTAGAGCCATAATGATTGTGTCTTTTCACTTTGTCTTATCCTGACTCAGTGACCCAAATAAAATCTTATATGCTCAAATTATAACAAATATAACTGCAATTGTACCAGCGATTCATAAAAAAAAATTAATCATTCACTGAATCATGCAAGGAATATTTTCTATATGAATAGCTCATGTTCTCATATCATTTTGTTTAATCCCACAAGAGTTATCTGATCCAAATACTCATAAATCTTCCGCTGCATATGTATTCTGAATATTTGCAATTCAAGCTATTGCTAGAGCTATATATCTTTTCATATTTTTAAAATTAGGCTACAAAATCATATTCACCAATATCTTTTTGGATTTTAGCAAAATTATTTAAAGAAGGGTTATAGTAATCTGTTAAAAACTTAACAAGCTCATTTTTTTCAATCACTTCTCATCGTATTCAGATATTTTCTAAACCTGTTTTAACTGTATTTGCTCTCGAAGTAAGTCATTTTTTTACCTTAGAAAAATTTCTATTCTGACTTCTTATTTTTAGTGTTGAAACACTGTTATCAAAAACACTTGACCAAAAGCTCTTAAATGGACCAAATAGGGAAGTATCTTTTACGCTCGCATTTTCTATTTGATCATAAGGAACAATAATGTAAAATTCTTTTTTCATAATTTGAGCTACTTCGATCAATTTTTTTAAATATTCAATATATTCATAGGTTTGATTTTGAAGTAAAGGATTTTTTTGTTTCACTGCTTTATCATTTAATTTTCATAAATATCAATCAATATCTAATTTTGTAGATCTAACTAATATTTGTATTGGAAAATGAAGAGAATTTAAGAATCTTTGAAAACTAATAATTATAGAATCCTGCTCTTCTGTATTTTTGAGTAAAAAATTTATAGTACTACATCTCATTACTACTCTTGCACTATCGTCTTTCATGAAAATGATATTTTCTTTTATTTGTGAAAATGGTAAATGACGAGCAGTACTCACATCAGGGTGTTGTTTTTTTTCTGTTTTTACAGCCACATTTCTATTTTATAGATTAAATTTTGTTTAATTTATCATCAAGATTTTTTATTTTATCTATTTTATCTTGAAAATCTATTTTACCATCTTCCTGTTCTGTTTGATTTGAAATAAATCATATATCTATAGGTTGATAAGAATCAACTCATTTAACCCAGACTCTTTCTCTTCAGTTTGTATTAAATCTAAGTATATTTAATATAAATGGAACAAAAGTCATCTCTGTATGTTTAAATACTGCAATTAATAGAGCTATTGCAGCAATTATTATTCAAGGTACTGCTGCAACTTCTGCTCACAGACTTGGTAATAATGATTTAAATACAGTATATCATATACCTGAACCAATGATAAGAATAGTAAGTTGACGTAAACTTAATCATAATATAATGGGGTCTTCATTTTCTATTTGAACGGGAATTTTATATTGCATAAAATATTATGAATAAATAACTATTAAAATAGTACTAATTTTATGCTATTTTTCAAATACTTCGTTCCAAATTAAGGTTTCTTTTTCTTGCATAATCATATAATCATTGTCTTCCTCATGATTATATCATAGAATATGGAGGATAGAATGAATTAATAGTTTATAAAATTCTTTTTCAGACCCTAATTTATATTCTATTCATTGAGATATTATTTTATCTTCGCTTAAAATAACTTCTCCAGCAATATCATCTTTTTTTAATTCAGAAAAATCATCATAATAATGAAAGCTTAGAACATCTGTGTTTTTATCTATATTTCTATAATCTTTGTTCAATTTTTGTATACTATGACTATCTAAAAAGACTATATTTAGTACTCAATTTTGATTTATATTTATATTATTAGAAATATTTTTAAATATATCGTCAATAGATTTTGTATTAAGCTTAAAATTTGGCTTATTATTCAAGAAATATGTAAACATTTTATAATTATTTATAGTATAATAATATCATTATTAGTATATTAACTTTGCAGAAAAAAACAAAAATATTATAATATATGTATCTATTTTAAAGGTGGCAGGTTAATATAATTTTTTCCTTACACAAACTAAACACGAATGAGGTTCTAGGGAGTTTATTTGATGAGGGTTCATTCTTTCTGACGATAAACAGGCTTCATTAAATTCCTATTACAACAAAGGAATACAAAAAATTATTGACTGACCTTAAAATGGATAAAAGAAAAATACAATCTTCAAAATTGTATTTTTTTTTATTTTCCATATAATGGTAAGTAATTTAATTATAAGTAAAAAAAAATGACTCACGAGGATCAAAAACCAAATGAAGGAGATGTATATGTAAATGATGATTGTATAGGATGTGCTGCTTGCGTAGCTATTTGTTGAGAAGTATTTGATATGGATGATGAATGAAAGGCTTTTCCAATAGCTGAAGCAAAACAAACATGAGATATAGATGATGCAATAATGGCATGCCCAGTAAATGCAATACATTATAAAGACTAAAAGTTTGTATGCTTTTTTTTTTGACAGATATTTGACAATAATGTAATATAGATATACTGAAATAGTTTAGAAGAATACTTCTAGAAAAATTTTATTATTAAATTAAAACGTTTTATGAAACTACAAAGCATAAAAAAAGGTTTTACACTTATTGAATTACTAGTAGTAATTACAATAATTGGTATTCTAGCAACTGGTGGTGTATCAGTATTTACAACTCAGCTACAAGGTGCGAGAGATTCAACTAGAATTGGTGATATGAAATTAATGGAAACAGGTGTTCATCAATATTTTAATGATCAAGGTACTTACCCTGAAGAAGCATGATTTACATGATCTATTAAACAATATCTTTCTAAAGATTTAGAAGATCCAAAAACAGGAGATTCTATTTGTTGGAGAGATACTTCTACAAATGATTATCCTTGTGCTGGTTACTATGCAATGGGAGATGATAGTTTTGGATTAAGTGATTCTGCATTTAAAATTGGTATTGCTTTTGAAAAGAAAACTAACTTTGAAAAACAATCAATAAATTCAAACGATGGTTGAAATGTTACTATGGTTTTCGAAACATTTGCTGGTGCTGGTGCTGACCAATTCACTATTGGTGATGGTTCTGTAATTGGAACAGTAGTTTACTAATAAGATTCATTAATTTTATTAAATAAAAAACAACTTTGATTATTCAAAGTTGTTTTTTTGTTCTGTAATTATTTCATAAAGCAGATAATTCTCTTCTTTAAAATCTTTATCATCTAGTTTTACTTTGAGTACATCTATATAGTCGTCTCAAGTTATCAGTACTGGATGTATATTTGATAATATTAAAGCTATTTTTTCATAATCTTTTTTAATAGCTAGAATACCAGATTTCGTTGGATCTATATCTTTGATATTTTTCCCTTCTGCTAGTACAGTTTTTGATTGAATTATATCTAATCTAATCTTTAAATCTTGTATTTCTTTTAATTCAATTGGTTCAAATCTAGAATCTTTTGATAGTGCAAATACAGTATTTTCTATTAATAGAGTTATAAGAGGTATTTTATTGAGATTCATAGCAGTTCAACTGGCTCATCTTATTTCTCAGTTCTTGTATATTGTCACAAAAAGACTTTTTTGTTGTTTATCCATAAAAGTTATATCGTCTATTTGTAAATCATTTACTGTAGGAGATTTTTTATATTGTAGGTAATACTTTATTATTTGATCAATAATTCAAATCATATGTTTTTTATTTTAAAAATTATGTTTTTATATACTATTTTTTTCTTCTTCTTCTCTCAGTAATTCTTTTTCTTCTAATTCAATTTGATAAAAAATATCTCATAATCCATCATGATTTGTATAAACTGTATAATGGTAATAGATCATTTCAAATAAATGCTTTAAAAATGTAATTATAAAGTTAATAAGTGGAAGTAATAATAATAATCATATCATTCTAGCTATACCAGTAGAAAATGTACTAAAAATAGAAATGGTAATAATAATACTTATGAATAAACCAATAAAACTCCCATATAATCATATTAATATATGACGATAATTATTTAAGACTTCAATTATAATATTTGTTCAAAAAGTTATGATAAAACAATGAGCTAAAAATATATACATAAGATTATCATAATGTAACATACCTGCATATATATATACAGGAGTTATGATAAGATAAGTTAATATACTAAAAAAAGCTATTTGTCAGAATATTATGATATTTCTTTTATATCTTTGGGAATTTATTTTATGTGATATAAAGTAAGTAAAATATATAGCTATACTTGTTCCTATAAATGTAACAATTGAAAAAACAAGAGGGAAGAATGCACTTGTTTTCACTCAAACTGTAGCTTCTTGTTGAAAATTTCAAGCAAAATCTACTATATCACCAAGAGCAAAAGTAAAAATAATAATAATAATACTTCAAACAAGTCATGCTATAAGACTACCTAATGAATGAATTCATACATCTGATATTGATACTTTATTTGGTCAAAATGACATAATATTTATATAAAGGATAAATTATTTTTTAGAACTATTTTTATAAAGTATAAAAATATAAAGTAGTGCTCAAATAGATATAAAAATATCAGCAAAATTCATTATTGAAAAATACTTAATTCATAAAAAATCTATTACTTGTTCATACCTTATTCTTTCATATGCATTCCCTAGTGCTCATCATAAAATTAATCAAAAACTAATATCAAAATTTTTAGTATTTTTAATTAGTTTTCTTTCAGTTTTATAATATATGAAAATACCAATAATCAAAACTATTGTCAGTGTTTTCAGTAGAATAGTTGGAAGTTGAATAGAAAAAGCTATTCATGTATTTAAAATGTATTGTAAGAATACAAAATCTCACAGTATATTAATTTTTTCTGTGAGATAATTTTGAGCAGATAATTTAGTGACAGTATCAATAACCAAAGAGAGTATGAGGCTAGTATAAAAGTACATATATTAAGTATTATTATATTAATCTATCAATATTATGAATGTATTTATTTATATTAAAATTCAAGTAACTATTTGATTTCTTTCTATTTTACCTGAGGTAACTTCAAAAGTTTTATCGTCAGCTTCAATATAATTTTCAGTCCAACCTTTCCATTTAATATTCCCATCTTCTGAAATTACATTTTCAATAAGAACATTAAATTCTTTTCAGACATTTCTATCAATAAAATTATCTCTGATTTGATCTGATATATTCATAATTTCCCACATCCTTTCTTTTTTTATTTTTTCATCAACTTGATCAGGAAATTTTCCAGCAGGAACACTTTCTCACATATTATGTGCTGAGAAGGGGAAAGCATGGACTTTTGTTATTAATCAGTCTTTTACTAGATTATAAGTATCCATAAAATCTTCTTGAGTCTCTCCAGGGAATCAAATTATTAAATCTGCCCCAATACTCACTTCAACTCAATCATTTCTTTTAATATTTTTTGTCTTTTCTAATAACATTCTCATATGGTCTCCATTATAATGTCTATGCATTGATTTGAGAGTCTTTGA
>JAWUYB010000003.1:0-15647 GCA_034111025.1 Candidatus Altimarinota bacterium
AATATCTAAAATTATTTTAGATATTATAAAAAAATAATTTATAAAAAATATCATATGTTAATTTTTTTACATAATAGAAGATGTAGTAAGTCAAGAGAAGCTCTTGAAATATTAGAAAAATCTTGAAAAAAATATGTAATGAGAGAATATTTAAAAAATCCACTTGACCTAGATGAATTACTTGATTTACAAGAAAAACTAGGATCAATTCCAGCAATTGATTTTACGAGAAAAAAAGAATCAGAATTTATAGAGCAAGGGCTTCATAAAAATTCTACAGATCTAGAAATTTTAAAAAAAATGCAATCATTTCCAAAATTAATGGAAAGACCGATCATTTATAATGATAGAAAAGCTGTTATTTGAAGACCCATCGAAAAAATACTAGAAATTTTTAAAAAATAAACATAAATTATGAATAATTTTGCAGGAACATTAACTTTTAGATGACAAGTAGTATTAAATAAAATTCAAGAAAAATATCTTGTTTCAAAATCAGACGATTCGCATAATACTACGGTGTTTATATTTGGTAAAACATTATCAGAAACAAGTGAAGAAATTTTAAAAGAATATGCTAATGTTTGAGAATTATATGCATATGATATATCGATATCAACAGAAGATAATATGACTATGTTAAATAATGAAGTAGATAAAGAAGGATTATATGAAGTTGTATCATTTGAATCACCAGTTGCTGATATTAGAAATGTAGTAGAAAGATTTCAAGATTCATTTGAAATTATATCTATAAGAGAAGCAG
Source organism: Candidatus Altimarinota bacterium (assembly GCA_034111025.1). Classification (GTDB taxonomy): domain Bacteria; phylum Patescibacteriota; class Gracilibacteria; order BD1-5; family UBA6164; genus CAJXJP01. The sequence goes on from JAWUYB010000003.1 coordinate 767, forward strand.
AAGAATCAGAAAAATATGGAAACAGAGTGATAAGAGCTGATTTTATTTACTAGAAAATAATAATGAACTTACATATTCATATTGGAACAAATTTAGAGTATTTTGACTTACTTAATGAGTGATATTTATTATCAGCAGGAAAAGCTGATAGAGATATTGCAGGTTTTGTTATGCAAAATTACCCATGAGAACTCGCTACTGATATTTCTCCACAATATGAAGTAAATTTTATGTGAATTCGTGAAATTAAAAAAAGAATATGAAAAGATGCGTTTAATAAAATAGATGGTATTTATTATTGATCAGATAATTGTGAATATTTATCTGCTTATAAACATGAAGTGGAAAAAGCTATAGAAAAATTCCAAATTTTTAATAAGAATTACCCTCCTCATAAAATACGTAGTTTCACTCTCGTTACACCATATGTATGAGATACTATGCTTGCTAAACTAGAAGAATCATTAGACTATTTAAATAGTCTAAAAATTAAAAATCCAATAGAAGTAGTGGTAAATGATTTTGGAGTTTTAAGATTATTATCTACTAAATATACTAACCTCAAACCTATTTTTGGAAGAGTGATTCATAAAATACTGAAAACACCACTTATAGATACATTTGGTTATGAAGCACATCCAGCATGAGAAAAAATCAAAAATAAATCAGAACAAGAAAAATTAGCATTAAGAGATGAGATTGTAAAATGGCAGATGAAGTTTTATAACTCAGCAGAGGTGAGTTTAGATATTTTTCAAAACTTTTTATCTAAATATAAGGTAGATAGAGTAGCTCTAGATTTTATGGAAAAAAGAGAAGAATTATTTGATAATTCTCGTTTTTGAGAAGTTGGAGTAGACCTATATTATCCTTGGGCTTTAATTTTTACATGAAGACTTTGTGATACATCAGCAATCGAAAATCCTAGTAGATGAATGTACGCAACTGATGATATCTGTCCTAGAACATGTAATAGATATGATGTTTCATATAAAATAAAAACAGTCTGATATAATATGATTCAAAGATGAAATGCTTGATATAGAAGTGAATTAAATCTAGATTTTTTATCTGAAGATTTCATAAAAAATCAGAATAATAGACTTGTATTTGCTCCATTTATTTCGGTATAAGTATATTAATTAAATTATATTCAATAATTAATCGTAATAATGAAAACATATAAATACGCTTTTACATTGGTAGAACTAATAGTTGTTATTACTATTCTATCAGTACTATCAACTATTTGATTTATTAGTTATCAATGATATAGTCTTACATCAAGAGATTCAGTAAGATTAGCTGATATGGCTAGTTTGGATAGATGATTGCATTTTTTATTAGCTAAAGCTGAAAAACTTCCATTACCAGAGAATTATATAGAGATTACAGCTAGTGGAACATTAATTAATTATCAATGAGATGCGGGGATACAAGTGATGTGAAAAGTATGAGTATCTAATGGATGAATTGACCCTGTTGATAATAGATATTATACATATGTTATAAATGCTAAGAGAACAAAACATCAATTACTATGATATTTTGAAGAAGATAGGCAATATTCATTCAATAAAAATATAGCTATTGCTGATTGATTATCGAATAGATATTCAGTGTTAAAATGAGCTAAATTATGAATATTAGTTGATTCAATAACAAATATACCAGTTCATACTGAGAATATTAATATAGATATTATTAATACTAGTGATGAATATAGTATCATTATTGAAGATAATAATATTAATATTACAGGAACAGGGAATGTATTATTTAGTAATTTATATATTTCAAATGATGAAATTAAAAATGATATTAACTTAGCAAAATTAGATAAAAATTTAGTATTATCATTAGATATGGAATCTATAATTGATGATTGATGAAACTTAAAAATAAGAGATGATAGTTGATATAACAATCATTGACTATGTTATAATAACGGATTTGTACAATGTTGAAATAATATAGATTGATTAAATATTGTAGAATGAAAAATATGAAAAGCACTCATGTTTGATGAAAGTATTGCTGATAATTTTACTTATCACATTGATTCACCATCTTTAGATATTAAAACAAATGAAGTTACCATTGCAGGTTGGTTAAAATTGAATAAAAATATTCAAGATTTTGTAAATACATATCCTACATTTCTGATGATAAGACCATTTAATGTATGAGGATATGGTTCACATTTTAGTAAATCTAGCTGATGAATAAATATACAATATTGTTATGCTTGAGGATCAAACTCACTCTATTACTATTGATGATTACCTGTTTGAGAATGGATTCATTATACTGGAGTAAAATCAAAAGATAGATCTAAAATATATATTAATGGAATACTTGTAGCAGATACTAGTATTAATGAATCAATCGCAATAGGTGGTTCATCTTGATATAGTTTAACAGTTTGAAATGCCTTTGAAGGAAGTATTGATGAGGTAAAAGTTTATAATAGAGCTTTAAATTCACAAGAAGTATATAGTTTATATAATTAGATATATATAATATATATTATTCATAAAAAGTAATATTCGGTTGAATGTTACTTTTTATTTTATATACTTCTAAATGCAGAAAAAAATGTTTAATAAATTTAATAAAAGGAGGAATTATTATGTCATTTTCAACTGGGATAAGATGCATTCAGACAAAACAATGTCTACTACTACTACCTAATATGATTACGACTAAACAATTATTTGGTATAATTGTTAATGGTTATGATTTAGATCAAGTATTACAACAGGAGATAAAAAATACTGGATCTGATATACCTGTGTTTAGAAAAGAAGGTCTATCGTTAAAAATATTTTTTTCATGTAATAATAATGAATGTATTATTCGACTAGAAATAACTGTAGCAAATGAAAAATATTTAGATTATATTATACATAAAATTTTAATTTGTTTTTCTGATGAAAAAGCTGCATAAAATAATAAAAAAAAAAGCGGATTTATCCGCTTTTTTATTGTTTAGATTTGAAATCTGCTTCCTCAAATAATAAATCTAGAGCTTTAAGTGACTCAATTCATCCATTATTTGGTATTACTAGATAAGTTTCCTTTATTATAGCTTCTTTATTATTAATGAGTACATCAAGTAGATTCTTATTGTAATCATTGAGTTGTTGATATTCTCTTAAGAATTGGTTTATATAAATTATATATGTTCTTGCAAAATAATATTTATTTTTTTCTAATAAATAATTGTCTATATTTACAAGACTCGCTTCTGAATCATTGGCATTAAAATCTAGACCAATTTTTGCTTTAATTTTCAATATCTCACTATTTGCTAATAGCATAGAATTATTAAAAATTTTTTTTTGTTTTAATAAATTACTTTGATTATTATATGCTGTTTCATATCTAAATTCTAGCTGAGATATATACGCTTCTAAGAATTCTTGTTTATTTAAAGAGTTCAATATTAAATTTTTTACGCTTGTTTGTAGTACATTTCTATATTCTTGAGTAGCAATCATATTTTTCCCTATGATTTCATCTTTAGCTTTTTTCTTATTAAACATAGCATCTTCTATAGACATAACATCTTTATAAATACTTGTAGGTAATGTATTTAATAATTTATGATTTGTTCAAATATTTGTAGTAATAGCTACTGATATTATTGCCATATCTGAATTATTTGTTTTTTGAAATTTTCATTGATTCCCCTCTGTTTTATTATCTTGAATATTTGTAATTTTTTGAAATCAATTTACATAAAAATGGTTTCAAGCAGACAAAAGAATACCAAGTATTGTACTAAGTATAAAAATTTTACCGAGGAATCTTCTTAAATGAATTGTCATAGTTCATTATTTTTATATAATTATTTACAATTATTGTATCATAAAAACCTCTATGTTAAAAATATTTTGCCTATTTTTTATCTTTTTTGTAATTATATCATGACAATATGATGTATTTTCTTATAAATCACTTAATATTGTATCACGAGAAGAATGGTGAGCAAATGAAGAATTTAGATTTATAGATTCTGAAGAATGGATTAATATTTTAAGAATAGAAAATACTATAAGGAAAAATAATAAAATTTATATTTCAGAAGAAGATACAATATTAACTTTAGGAACTCCTGACTATAATGAAAAAATTGAGAAATATTTATCTACTTTTTTTGCTAAAGAATTACAAATATCTGATGTAATTACTCAAGAAAATTGAAGAAAATTATTCTGGCCAATTGAAGTATCAGAAAATATCCAAGCAATAGTTATTCATCATACTGATTGGGATTATACAGATTCATATAAATCAGTTCGTGAAATATATAAGTTTCATACACTTGATAGAAAATGGTGAGACATTTGATATAATTTTTTAATATCAGCTGATTGAGAAATATTTGAATGAAGGTCTGGTTGAGAAAATGCTGTAGGAGCTCATAATAAATGGAATAATATATGAAATATAGGAATAGCACTTATGTGAAACTATAGTCATGAAAATATTCCTGAAAAACAAGTAGAGGCATTAAATAATCTAAGTAGTTACATTATAGAGAAATATAAGATTGATATTAATAAAAAAGTATATTTTCATGAAGAATGTAAGCAAGAAAATTGTGAAAAAGAAATATATTCTGAACTAAATTTTCCTATGATTGCTCATAGGAATTCTTCAGATACGAGTTGTCCATGAGAACAATGATATGCTGATTTTTTAGAGATACGTAAAACATTACAACAAAAATATAAAATACCTGAAATTAATATAATTAAATTAGAATGAATTTTTGATAAATACTCAAAAAATAATTTAGATGAATTATTGAAAAAATTAATAATTTTAAAACATAAAGAGAGAAATTACAAAAAAAAGAATATATATAATCAAGTTATAACTATATTAAAAAATTATTTAATAAAAATAGATTTTAAAAATATATATAATAAATAGTTTTATCATTGATTTTCTTGAAGATATAGATAAAATCAAAAGAATTTAATAATAGAGTTCAGTTCTTTTTTTAACTGAATTTTTACTATTAAAAATAAACAAACAAACAACATAACTAAAAATATAAATGTCAGAAAAACTATTTGATTTACAATCAAAATACAAGCCTTCGGGAGATCAAGCAAATGCGATTGTTGAGATTACTAATAATTTAGATGCAGGAGAGAAATTTCAAACACTTTGGTGAGTAACTGGATCAGGTAAGACTTTTACTATGGCAAATATAATCGATCAGACGAGTAAACCAACTCTTATTATTGCTCATAATAAAACTCTTGCTGCTCAACTTGCTAATGAGTTTAAAGAGTACTTTCCAAATAATGCAGTTCATTATTTTGTAAGTTATTATGATTATTATCAACCAGAAGCATATGTAGCAAAAACTGATACATATATCGAAAAAGAATCTACTATCAATGAAGAAATTGATAGGCTTCGTCATGCAGCAACTCAAGATTTACTGACAAGAAAAGATGTAATTATTGTTGCTTCTGTTTCATGTATTTATGGACTATGAGATATTGCTTCATATAAAGAACAAGTGTTTAATATTAGGATTGGTCAAGAATATGTAATGGAAGATTTACTGAATCAACTTGTAAATATACAATATAAGAGAGCTGCTGCTGATTTTAAACCAGGGAATTTTCAAGTTATGTGAGATCTATTAGAAATATATCCTGCGAGTAGCGAAACGGTATTTTCTATTGAATTTTGGTGAGATGAAGTTACTCAAATAACTAATAGAAATTATCTCACAGGTGAAATTTATGAATATCTACAAGACGCAACTATATTTCCTGCAAAACATACCGTAAGTAGTAAAGATAAAATTAATGATATTATTCCTAGAATCAAAGAAGAGTTAGATGAACGTTTGGAGATTTATAAAGCGAATTGAGATGTATTAAAATTTGAGCGTTTGAAAACAAAGGTTGAATATGATCTCGAAATGATGCAAGAAATTGGTTATGTAAATGGGATAGAAAATTATTCTCGTTATCTTGATGGTCGTCCTGATTGAGCGTCACCAGCGACTCTTATGGATTATTTTGGAGAAGATTATATGTGTTTAGTTGATGAATCCCATATGACATTTTCTCAAATTGGATGAATGTATGCATGAGATAGGGCAAGAAAAACAAACTTAGTAGAAAATGGTTTTCGTCTCCCAAGCGCTATGGATAATAGACCACTCAAATTTAGTGAATTTGAAGATAAAATAAAACAAATAGTAGCAGTTTCAGCAACCCCAAGTAAATATGAAATCGTCAAAAGTTGTATGCAAAAATGAGATATTGCAGAATATGATAGTGAATGAAAAATAAAATTAAACGATGGAGCAAAAGATTTTTTTAGCTTTGATGCAACAAAATGAGTGCTCTGGGAAGCAGATAAAAAACATAGAATAATACCTCAATTAATTCGTCCAACTGGTTTACTCGATCCAGAAATTGAAATTCGTCATATGGAGTTTATGGTGGATGATGTAATGAAAAATATATCTGAAGTTATAGATGCATGAGAAAGAATGCTTATCACAACTATAACAAAAAAATCGAGTGAAGAACTCGCAGATTATCTCACGGAAAATGGAGTTAGTGTAAAATATCTTCATAGTGAAGTTGATACCTTAGAAAGACTAGAAGTATTAAAAGAATTAAGAAATGGAACTATTGATGTAATAGTATGAGTAAATCTACTCAGAGAATGACTTGACCTACCTGAAGTATCTAGAATTGCTATTTTAGACGCGGATAAACAAGGATTTCTTCGTTCAGAGTCAGCGCTTATTCAGATTATATGAAGAGCTGCTAGAAATTCAAAATGAAAAGTATTTATGTACGTTGAAAAACTCAGAAATTTTAGTTATGATTCAAAAAAATGAGCAATATTATCTTCAGCTAAATGAGATAGAGTATTAGCGGAAGAAAAAGATAATCTGTTTAGAGTTGATAAAGCAAAGCTGTGTAATACACAATGATTCATTATATCAGAAGCAATGAGAAAAGCTATTTGACTGACCTATTATAGAAGAAAACTACAACATAATCACAATCTAAAACAGGGGATAACACCAAGGACAATATATTCAACTATCAAAGATATGTGATTAAAAACAAAAAATAAAGATCATGCTATACTCGATAAAAAATCTGCGGAAAAAGAACTCAAAAGATTAGAGTTAGAAATGGATATAGCCTCAGCTAATATGGAATACGAAAAAGCGGCAGAGCTCAGAGATGAAATATTAGAAATAAAATCAGGAAGAAGAAAAATGAAATAAAAAAAGAAAATTTTTTCTTTTTTTATTAATCTATATAATTCATATGTGAAGACTTATATTCTAATAAAATATTATGTGAAAAAAATTAATATATAAATTATTAAATACAGATACAAAAGATTATGGTATGTTTATATTAAGAATAGCACTAGGGATTTTTATATTTGCTCATGGATGACAAAAATTATTTGGATTATTTTGATGAAATTGATATTCTGCAACAATGGATTTCTTCACTTCAACTATGTGATTACCAGCTATTATAGCATTTCTTGTAATAGTTTGAGAAGGATTGGGTTGAATTGCACTTATTCTTGGTCATAAAACTAGATTTATGGCAACAGCTATATTACTTATACTTGTATGAGCAGTGTTAATGGTTCATCTCAAGAACGGTTGGTATGATTTTGAACTACATTTCCTTGCTATCGCAATTTCAATTGTACTTATTATACGTGGTGGGTGAGCATATTCACTCGATACTGTTTGGAAAAAAATGTTTACTGAAAAGAAATAATACTCAATAAAAAAAGAAAGATTTTTAAAATCTTTCTTTTTTTATTTTTTTTCAAAAAGGAATTGTCCATCATATCACTTTAATTCATTTTTTATAAATTTAAAATGATATCATTCAAATAATTCTATAAATTTCATAGGATCAAATCTATATATTTGTAATAACTTTAATTTATATCATGGTAAAAAAGTAATTTTATAATTCTTTACATTTATTTCAATTTTTTCATGAAATTTAAAGAAAAAACTAAATTGAAGCGCTTTTATATCTGAAAATTCCTGAGATTCAATTATTAATTTTCACTTTTCTATATCTATTCCGTCATTTTTTATTTTATTTAGTAAGAAGTCTTTTTTTCAACTATTCACTAAATAAGATTTATAAATATTAAATAAGGCTAAATCTTCGCTGATATTAATTGATTTTCTAATTCATATATCAATCCAAATTTTATCATTTTTTGTTAAAATATTATTTAGAATGTTTATGATTCTAGTATATTTAATATTTCAAAATGTCCCTCACATAAATGTAAATATTCTTTCATCAAAATTTTCTGATAAAGAATGAATTTCGTGTTTAAATTCATCTGATCAAAAATCTGCTCTTAAAAAAACTTTTTCATTGTTTAAATCTTTTAAGTTCTCAATTGATAATTCTAACATTTGATCAGAAGCGTCAACTCCTATATACATGACATCTTTATTTTGCTTTAAATGTTTCAGTATATATTTCTCTGTTTCTGAATTTCCACATCATAGACTAATAAACACTGTTTTATTTTTAGGAACAAATAAGTTATTTATAAAATTTGAAAAATCCTTAAGAGATAATATATCATTTCATTGATATGTAGAATTTTTAGAATCATAATATTTATTTCATCAATCTCATTGGTATAATAACCATTGGTTCATATTTTCATTTTCATATGAATCAATTAATTGTTTTTGATACATAGGGTCTGAAATTGTATTATATATATTCGACATTATTTATTAGAAAAAGAATAAGTATTTCAAATTCAAAGTTTGATATCATTTGATATAATTTTTCATTTTTTAAATCGAAAAATATATTCAAAATGATCGTCTTCTCAGGATTCAATAGAAACAGTCTCTATTTTATCGTCTATATTAGGTGTGTTAATTAATATATCTAATACTTTTTTACTAGTAATTTTCCAAGTTACATCATTACTATTTTGATAAACACTATCAAAAGATTCAGTTGAAAAATTTCTAAATGTTTTATTTATAAGGTAGTCTTTGAGTTCTAAGTATCAAGCAATTTTCTTTTCATTTAAATGTTTATTTAATTTTTTCTGAGCTTCTTTAATTTTTATTCAATCATGTGCTCAAATTATAGTTTCCAATGGTGTAAATATTGCTTGTGTTTCAAATGCCATCCTGACCTGTTTATTGTCTTTGAGATTTGTAATAGTTTTTAGATTATCTTCTCTATCTGCTATTTTTAAAAGAAAACATTTAATATTATTTATTCATCAGAATAGAAACTTATCGATTTTTCTATCAAATAAATAATTTGATCAATAATACATTTGTTTATTCTTAGTAACTGCATCAACTAAGTATCATACTTCAAATCAAAACTTATCGTAAATATCTTTTATATTTACTTCCGGGTTATCTTCTACCGTATCATGAAGGAGTCCAGCACATGTTAATTGTTTATCTAAAAATTGATCATGTAGTCTTAAGGCTACAGCTAATGGGTGTATGAAATAATCTTCTCAAGATTTTCTTTTTTGTCCTTTGTGAGCTTCGTAAGAAAAATTATAAACGTCCTGAAAAAACTTTCTGTCTTTGGTATTTACAGAAAGCAATAGTATTTCAAAACGTTTACTTAAATCTCAATACATAATAAAAACACATTAAGAGACAAAGGGTTATGTAATATTCTATGATTTTTTGCACTTTTTTCAATTAAATTGTCAAAAAACCTATATAAAAATTATTTATAAAATCAATACACGTATTTTTTGTAAAAATAAGTCTAATAATATATAATAATATAAAGAGAAATATATACTAATAAATAGGAATGAATAATAATAAAGTTCATGAAGATATTAATAAAATAAATACGAATTCTACTCTTGATAAAGTAGTAAAAATATTGAATATTTCAACCCAGTCTCAATCAGCTTTTATTGAAAAATATTCTGATATTGATAATAGTGAATTGATTGCAAAAATCTTAAAAGAAGATAAAAAATACAGAGCAAATAAAAATCTTGCAAAATATGCTATCAGATTTATTTGAGCAGAAGAATTTAAAAATTTTAAACCTCTGTTTAATGATAAATCAATATCACTGATTGCAGTTTGAGCATCACATTATAATTATCATTATTTATCAGAAGATCTAAAGAAAGATATAGATATTACAAAAATATATATTACATCACTTGTAAATGATTGAGAATCTTCAGAAAAAATATGAAGTTTTATAGAATCACAATTTTCTGACAATAAAAACAATCAATTATTATTAGAAAAACACTATAAACAGATTATTAAACAAACATGACAAATATATATAAAAGATATTAATAAATGTTTAATCACTCTAGAAATTGATCATTCTAAATATATTACAGAACTATTAGAGAAAAAAATATTATTAAAAGAGAAAAAAACTTATACTTTTTCTCCAGATTTTATTGAGGAACTTTCTCTAGAAATAAATCAAATATCTGAAAGTTTAGATAAAAATAATCGAGATAAACAAATAACTCAAATAATAAAAGATAGACTCGCTATTCCAAATAATATATTAAATAAATATACAGATTTTTTAATATCAACTCTCAAAAAAAATCTCAATATTTCAAAAAAATCAAAAGAAAATAAGCAAGAAAATATAGATGAAAGTGTAGCTGAAATATTAAATAACTCTGAGAATAAACCAGATAATATTAGAGAAGAAGATAAAAACACGATACAAAGTGATCTAGTTTATTTTTATCCTGAATGTAGTTATACATTGAGTTCTTGAAACTATAATATAGAGATATTATGAAGCTCAAATATTGTCATAAGTGAAGAAGAAATGAAAGACTTTACTTCGGTTGCTTTAAAAAACTTTATAAAATTTTATTGATTACTCTACGATACAGGACTTTCATTTTTATGGGATAAATATAGGTCAGATTTTATAACACTGTGTAATAATAAAGTCTGATTAGATTACAAAACTAATGAAGGTATTACTCAATGAAAAAGTTTATCTATTCTCAATATAATAGGGAAGAGTATAGGAGTTCCACAAACAGTTATTGAAAGTCATAATAAAGAAGAAGATATTAGTAGTGAAATGAAATGTTTCAAAACATTAGCAGACGCTAAACTAGTTTTTTGAGATATAAAATCGAGCTGAAAAGTGAATAATAATTTAGTAATGCAACCAGGGACTTTTTCAAGTTATTCAATTATTGAAGCACACATGATTGAAACGAATTTAATAGATCAAAAATCTAACACTATTAATTTATCAAAATTTCTATAAAATACTTTACTTTGTCATAAATATAGGTAAATTATATTTACTGGGGCTATTTATGGTTTCTATCGGGAGAATCGTTCGGGTTATATGCTATCTGGGAGGTGTTTGTGACTTCCATAATCAATTGCAAACAAGCATAACTGCTAAAAATACAGCTCAAAGAGATTACAAAGGTTTAACTGCTGCTTTTGCACCAGCTAATTCTTTCGCAGCAATCGCTGCGTAAAGTCTCGCTCAATATAAAAGAGTTTTAGAGACGTAGCCTTCCCAAGGGATGATGACATTTGTCTGCTACACATTTTTAGAATATTTTAATGAGAGAAGCTTCTAAAAATTATAAATTCCCATCTTGTAGGATCGAGTATGATTTTGTTTTGTACCTACGAGTATTAATAAATATAATCCTCAAATATATTTTTTGTTTATTCTATATATATTTGAGTACTAAAATAAACTATGATAGTAGAGTTATTTCCTTAGCCTCGCGAGACATGGGTTCAAATCCCATTAGCTCCACCAAATGAATTTTAGACACTTTCGATACTTCGAAAGCCTGATAAATAAGGGAAAAAGTAGGTGTTCAAACCTGCTTTTTTTTATTGATTGGAATTCCTTCAGGAAATATGTTTTTTAGAAGGTCCTTCTTATTCTCAAGACTACCTTTTTTCCAGATATCTAAGCTATTTCTGAACTTTTTTATTTTCCTTTTTAGGGGTGTTCAAACTTTCTTTAGCTCTTGCTTTAATTTTTGTGTTTTTCTTGTTTTTTCATCTTCTAATTTCTCTACTTGAGATTCATAATTTTGTACTAATTTATCATTCTCAGTTTTTCAAATTCTATTGATATAGTTCTGAATTTCTTTTTCAATTTCAATTATTTCTTTATTTAATTGTGCTTTGTAAATAAGTTTATCTTTATTTCTGTCTTCTATGGTTTTTTCTAAGATAAGTTGAAACGCATCAAAAAATTCATCAGAAGGTTTAACTGAATTCAAGTATTCTTCAAATTCTTTATGAAAAATATTTCTATTTAAACTTTTTCAATGTAATTCTGATTTTTTAGGGAATGTATAATATGGAAATTTAGAACGTTTTCATTGACTCCAACCACTACTAAACATTCATTTAGATTCTTCACAATAAAGAAAACCTCTAAGAGGGAACTCATTACTAATATCATTTCTATTTGTATTATCTTCTATGTATCTTTCTTTTTTAGATTTAGAGATTAATCTTTCTTGTATTTTTTCATAAGTATTCATAGAAATAATACCAGAGTGTTGTGCTTTTCTACGAGATATATCCCATTTTATAGATTCTACATATCAAGTATATAATACATTTCTTAATAAGTTATTTATAGTAGATAAAGATTTATAGTTTCAATTTTTATCCTGATTAACTATATGTAATCATTTTTTATGTAAATATTTGATAAGATCAGAAGTAGTATCTAATATTCCATTACTATAATCTTCAAATCATTTTTTAATTATCTTTGCTTTTGGTTCATCTTGTACTACAATTTTTCATCATTGTTTACACTCTATATATTTAAATCAAATAGGTACTCTAAAACACCAAAAACCTTGTTCGATTCTTGCTCTCATTCTACTATTTACTCTCTGTTTATTTTTATCCTTTTCATATTGAGCAACGACCACCGAAATATTTTCTTTAAAGTCTCATTCTGGAGATTCTTCAAACTGAAAATTTGGACATGCTAATTCTACATTCCTTTTCTTGAATTCAGCTTTTAATAAACTATGAACTTGAATATCTCTTGATAATCTATTTAAGTCCTCAAAGACTACAATATAACTTTGAGATTTATTTTCATCTATATATTTAAATAGCTCTTGAATTGATTTTCTTTCAAATACTCATCAACTTACTCATTCATCATTAAAAACCTTCTCAATCGAAATTCAGAGGGTACTTTCTGCATAATCTCTACACCTTTTTTCTTGTGATGATAGTCAATTTCATTCTTTGACTTGTTTTGCAGATGAAACTCTACAATATATTAATCATTTAAGATTCATAATATTTTAATTATTATTTATTTTATTAGTTGCTTTGATGATTAGATAGGAAACTACTTTAATAAACAATATAAAAATACCAATTGTTCATAATGTAAATATGAATCATATAAATCATGATTCATATTTCATGCTGATACATTTTTCTAATGGAATTTTATGCATAAAATCAATACAATAATCAGTATATATATCTTTATAAAGATATATTAGTACTCATCATAATAAAATTAAAGCAGTAGTTATTATAAAAGTTATTTTAATATTTTTTACTTGTTTCATAGTGTAAAAATTAAGATTTATATTTAGATCTAATTGTTTTATATATTCATATTACAGATAGGATATATAATATTCTAATCACCCACATTGAAATAAATCAAATAGTTGTATGATTTAAAGTTTCATTAAGGCAATAATCAATTTTTCATTGATCAATAAGGGGATTGCAATTAATAGAGAGATAAAAGAATATAGCTCATGTTCATATTATGGATAATACTATAAATATTATTGTAAATTTTGTTATTCTTTTCATAGTTTTAATTAAGTTAATATTTATATATCATATTAAAGTTTTATATGTAATAGTAAAGACAGTTTATATATTTTATGTTTAATAAATGTTAAAAAGTAAAAGAAGAATTTAATCCTCTTTTTTAATTATTTTACATAATTCCTTATTATATAGAATCAAGCTTGATAAATACTATATTATATTCAATACATCCTTTAAAAACCTTTTTCATAATTTAGAAAATTTATATGCTCATTTTCATATATATTTATCTTCAGTTGATAACTCTAATAATCACCAATTTTTATATTTAGAAGGAGTTATTTTTGACATCAATTTTATTAACTGATATTTTTCTTTAACTTCATTTCAATTATAAATCATATATCAATTTTCATCTTTTATCGCTTCATCGTACAATCCTTTAATAATAGAAAATTTAAATAGATCATTAAATGAAATTTTTTTTACTCAATGCTCGTTATATAATTTATGACAAAATTTTATATATTTTTCTTGATTAATGTTTAAATTAATATTTTTTTGAATAACTGAAAAATTATATCAGAATATAGTATATTCGTCATTTCAATTTTTCTTTATATGTATCTTGTTTAATCTCATCGTTTTATTATTAATAATTAATCCTTTTTTTTATTTGTTTACATAATCCCTTATTATCCAAAATAATATTAGATAAAACATAAAAGTCTTTTGTTATTTCTACTATTTGTTCGTCTGAATAATAAGAGGGAAGATACTTCCTTGCTTCTACTACTTCCATGACCTTCAAGCTCAGTAACTATTTAATCTATGCAGTTCATTTCTTTTAGTTTTTCATTCATTATATACGCTAAGATCTAATTCTCTGGTGGTTCAATATTTTATTCATCAATGCAATTCTCATAGATGTTTAGGTCTTTTTATACTGTACGCTATATCTTCTTGAGTTAATTGTGATATCAATAAATTTCTTAATAATAT
>JAWUYB010000004.1:0-49042 GCA_034111025.1 Candidatus Altimarinota bacterium
TCTATTGTTTGTCTTTCATGTAATATAAGATGTTTTCACATAATCTTTAATCTAAAAATATATAGTAGTCTCATTCTTCTTATGACTAGTATATCTCTTTTTATTATTTTCCAATAATTGCGTTTCATTTCTGAAATTGGGGTTAATACTAATTCATTATATATTTATTATGTTTAACGAAGTTACTCGTAAAACATTAACTGAGGATATTAATACATCCATCAATCAAGGAAAATTATTACAAAGTTCTGTGGATTTTTTATTAACTAAATTAAGCGAGTTATCTAAATCTGATAACGAATTAACTTCAAATGAGATAAAGATGCTAGAAAAACAATTAGATTATCATAAACAAATGTTAGTTTTTGAAAATGATTTTGATATTAAAAAATTATTAATGAGATCTAATCTTGAAAAATCAATTTCATGATTATTAAAACAAATGCAATGAGGCTCTATTATTGATACGGATTTATTAGATTTAGAATGTAAGCTAGAACAATGATTATTTAATAATTCTAGGGATATTATTGATGATAAATTAAATAATAAAGACAATACGCTTGAGTGACTATGAGATTGATTTTTGAATTTTAAAATTCTATGAGATTTTGAGAAGACAAATAATTTATTAAATTATTTTACACTAGAATTATTGGAAAATAATATCTTAGTTGATGAAGAACGTACTAGATGAGAAGATCAAGTTATATATAGTAAATTATCAGTTATGGAATTAAATAAATATATAACAGCTACTATAACATTATTAATGTCTAAGGAATTAGTCTTTCCTGATATTATAGAATTGAATCATTGAGATAAAACAATAATTATAGATTTATTGAAAATTAAAACAGAATTAATTACTAAAGAAAATGTTAGATTACAAGAATTAGAGGTACAAAGATTACAGTATGAAAAAGAAAATGATAAAATATATTTATTATGATTATTAGAATCTCAATTAAATAATACTATATCTGTTGATTGAAAAGAAGTTTTAGTAAAGAAATTTAGCTTTATTTGAAATATAAACAATTGAGAAAATAAGTGAAATGTGAAATTAATCACTCAGTTTATTAATGAATGATTAATTGATAAACAATTTATCATAAACTTATATAATGAGTGAAATATAACTAAAACATTATTATTAAATTATTTAGAAGAAAATGAGGATTTTAATTATGTTGAATTTATTGAAGAATATTGATTAACTGATAAAGTGAAAGAAATTACTCTAAAATATTCAAGGGAAAAATTGTGAATTTCTCAAAAAGTTTCAGATAAAATTATTTTAGAAAATTTAACATTATTTTTATTAACGTTTATAATGATAGAATCTTCATGATATAATGTTAAAAATAGAGCATGAACTAGTACTGCGGATTGAAATTTTCAATATGTAAATAATAATTGAAAATTTAAAGATTGAGAATGGTATTCATGATCATTTCAGACTGCTTTAACTAGAGTAGAAAAACTTGAACGTTTAAAATCTTTCTTACCTGAATGATTTTTTAAGTCTAGATTTTGAGAATTCCATGTACCTAATAATCCTGAATTAGAAAAAAATAAAAAACCTTCTGATTTAAGTTCTGAAAATCAAACAATATTATTTTTTCTAGATATTGTAGAAAATTGAAAATCAATATGAAATGTTCAAGCTGATGATATGATGAAATTAATTCTATCAGAAAGAAATTCATGGGCATTATGAAGAATTTATATGTTACTGCACCATACTGATCCGGATAAGAAAACAGTTGATGTATATGAAAGAGAAAAAAATAAGTACTATTACTGAGATAAAAAATACATAGCAAAAAATCATTATTAAATTAGTAATAATGATTTTTTTTTATAATATAAATATATAAAATTAAATACTTATATATTTATGATTAATAATAGAAAAGCATTTTCATTAGTGGAAGTAATTGTTGCTACAGGCATACTTACAATTGCTGTTTTTTGAGTATTTAAACTTATCGCTGAAAATAGTAAGATAATATCTTTATCTCAAAATTATATACAAGCAAACTTATTATTACAACCATCAAAAGAGTGCCTAGATTATCTTTTAAAGGATAAAGGTATGATTAGTATGAAAAATGAATCAATACCCTTTTATTTAGATTTAAACAGTTTTACATGAGTTTGTAATATATGAACGAGTTCAACTGTAAATAATTTAGACAACATAGATTATATTATCTATGTTGAAAAGAATAATGAATGAATTGATTTTATTGATTGGAAAATAAATATAAATTCTGAAGTGATTAGTCCTCTCTATTTTGATTTTTTACAGAAATAAAAAATCTACATACCCCTATGTAGATTTTTTATATTAAACTTATTAGTTCCCTTCTTTCAGAAATTGTCATATAACTTACGTATTTTAGAAAATCTATTTTTTCATAAGTTAATAATTCTGTTGATCTAGATATTGCATCTAGAATATTAGGATCTATGTTTATTTTACTTTTTTGCATATTTTTTTATATTAATATTATAATACTGTTAATAGGAGTTCAAAATTGACTCCTCAAAAATAATTTATGTGTACTTATATATTAAAACATATTATTAATATATTGTCAAAATAATAACAACTTTTATGAGAATACTTTGAATTGATCCAGGAACTACTACAATTTGATTCGCCATAATAGATAAAAATGGAATGAGAAACGATATTATTGATTATTGAGTGTTTTCTACTACACCAAAAATGGAATTAAGTGTTAAGTTACTAGAAATAGGAATGGATATGAAACAAATTATAGATCAATATAAACCCGATATTGTTTCAATTGAAAAACTATTTTTCCAAACGAATCTAAAAACAGGTATAGATGTAGCTCATGCACGTTGAGTTATAATGTATGAATGTATTAAATCTGATGTCAAAATCGTTGAATATACTCCCCTTCAAGTTAAGAAAGCTATTACATGACATGGGAAATGTAATAAACTCCAGCTTCAAAATGCAATAAAAATGATATTTAAAATGGATGAAATACCAAAACCAGATGATGCTGCTGATGCAATCGGACTTGCTTATATGTGAGCTTTAAATTCAAATTTTATTATGAATAGATGAATGTTGTAAATTATAAAAAAAAACCGTATGATCGGCTTTTTTTTGTTATCTTAAAAATCTTCTTTTATCATCTAATTTAATATTCTCTATTAATTTTTCATCAGCTTCTATATCTTCAAACTCTACTTTCTTAAAGTATTCTTTTTTGATATCTGATATTGTATAACTTTTATTTAAATTATAACTTACTGAAACATTTCCACCTTCTGCTTCTTGTGATAAGAAACTAATAAAATCATCTCCATAAATATTTACAAGTTCTTTATGAAATGCTATATATTTTGTTTTTCTTTCTTGATCTATTAAATCATTAGATCTCAAGAAAAAATTAGCATAGTTTATTGAAAAAATACCTGATGGGTATAATAATTTTTTTAAATTTTTGAATAATTTTTCTTTTACTATATGTATTGGTATTTCCCCTGTTGAACCATAAATATCAAATAATATAAGATCAAATTTTTCTCATTTTTTAGCTAATTTATCTGTAAATTGTACTACATCACCCGTTACAAGTTTATCAGTTTTAATTTGCATTTGTTCCTTTGCTATTTTAATCATTGTCGGGTCAATATCTACTGCTGTTATTTCAGCATATATGAAATGATCTTCAATATATTTAATATATGCTCAACCACCTCATCCTAATACAAGAATTTTATTTATACTTTCTTGCATTAAACCTCATAATATTCATTTGTTGAGGTAATCGCTTTCAGTGTTTTTAGTATTGAGATTATACCAACTATAAATAGATTCTCTATTAAGATTATCTAAAACATTTACTGATACTTCTCCGTCCAGATTTTCTACAATGATTGGTTCACTATAGAATGTAGAATTATACTCTGTTATCATATTTTTACTGTTATTATCTAATTAATTTCTCATACTATAATTAATTATTTGTTATTGTATAATTTAAAAAATAAAAATTGATATTTTAAATTATACAGATATGATTTGAAAAATTATATCTTCCCTATTTAATATGACTTTTACAGAATTACCTATCATTTGACCCTTACAAAAAGCCCTAGTTCGTCTAAAGATGACAAGCCCTACAGAGATTCAAAAACAAGTCATCCCAGTTGCTATCGAACATAAGGATATTTTAGGTTTAGCTCAAACGGGTTCTTGAAAAACTTTATCATTTACGTTACCTATATTACAAAATCTTTATATACAAAGAAAAGAGGCTTGATATACTGATTGAAAAATAGATAGAAAAATAAAGTCCCTTATATTAGCACCTACTCGTGAATTAGCTATTCAAATCTGAGAAACATTTAAACCATATTGTACAAATGCTAATATGATGCATACAGTTATTTATGGATGAGTGAATCAATTTCATCAAGAAAAAACTATCAGTAAATGAATAGATATACTTATTGCTACTCCAGGGAGATTATTAGATCTTGTTCATCAGGAAATCGTAGATTTATCAAATATTTCTATATTAACACTCGATGAAGCAGATAAAATGTTAAACATGGGATTTATTACAGATATTAGAAAAATCCTAAAATTTATACCAGCTCAAAGACAAACTCTTTTCTTTTCTGCTACTATGCCAGAAAAAATAGAGGTACTTGCTAATGAAATACTTACAAAACCTGTTAAAATCGAAGTAAATACTAATTCTACTACTGTTGATACAGTAGAACAATCAATGTATTACGTAGAAGATAAAAATAAACCAGCATTGCTCCTAAAAGTATTAAATGAAAATAAATTTGATACAGTGATTATTTTCGTAAAAACAAAAGATAGAACAGAAGAAGTTTTATATGATTTACAAGATGCGTGAATAAAATGCGCGCATATCCATAGAAATAGGTCACAAAACGCTCGTCAAAAAGCATTAAAAAGTTTAAAAAATAGAGAAATAAGAGTCCTTATAGCTACTGATATATTATCTCGCTGAATTGATGTAGAAGCAGTTTCATGTGTAATTAATTATGATTTACCACAAGAAAACGAAACTTATATACATAGAATTGGTAGAACAGCAAGAGCTTGAAAGGATGGTCTTGCTATTTCCTTTATAGTAGATGCTCAAAGAGAAAAAATGAAAGGAATTATCGAATTAACTGGTGCATATATTAAAGAAATAAAATAAAAAGCATAATAAAATACTATTTTATTATGCTTTTTATTTATTAAATGTTTTAAATAAATCTACTGTGTGTAAAAATTCATCTGGATAATTAATATGGATAAAAATAATTTTTTTATCATTATAAGTTATTTCAATATTAGAATAATTAAATATTCTTCAAAAAAAACTTTGTTTTAATTTAACTGTATTTATATCATTAATAGTATAAATATCTTTTCTTTTTAATATAACTCAATGTTTGTGAATTATTTTTCACCCTTGTATTATAAAATAATCCATAAACCGGTATATAAATGAATATATTAGGATTCACAATAATATTATCATAAAAATTAGTATAGTTATAGTATTTATATCATTTAGTGATATGTTTATTATTTCTGCAAAAAATAGAGAAAAAACAAGTATTATATCTAATAATAATATTAGAAAAATAAATTTTAAAAATAATAATACAGCACTTTTATGTGTTTTAAAGATTACACTATTAATAAGAGAATTATTATTATTTATCATGTATTTAAAATTATAATTAATATATTTAAATATACATAATTTTAAATATTAATCAAAATTTAAAATTAAAGAAACAAAATAAAAAGCATAATAAACTGGAAACACTATTTAATTAAAAAAAATACCTTTAAGTATTTTTTTTATGATAATAAAGCTAGTGGTATTATAACATATAAATAATCAATTTATTTAGCTAACATTATGAATTTAATACAATCCATATGTTATTTATTCTCTTTATAATTTATTTTAAAATTATTCCCTTTTATAAAATTTCCTATATGAATATCAAAAGGCTCAGTTACATCTCAATATGTTGATACACCAGGTCTCATTTGAATATTTTTTGGAGATATACGAATTGAAGCTAACCACATATTTAAGAAATCTTTATTTCATTTATTCATTTCTCTTTTATAAAATTCATTAGTTTTTTTATCTGTAAGAATAAAAAATATGGTATATAATTCAAAATCATATTGTGAATACACAGCTTTTAGAGAATATTTTTTACTATCAATTTCTTTTGCTATTAATTCAGTATTGATTCAATTCACTTTAATATCATTATATATACTATGAATTGTATCTATATTTCACCAATCTCTTTTTACTAAATCTAATATTCCATCATAAACACAATCCAAAGCTAAACTACTTTTTTCTGATTCATTAGCATTCTTATAAATTTCTTCTGATAATACACAAGAACCATTCTTATATATAGGATTATTCTTTTCATGAATATCATCATCATACTGTTCTGAAGCTATAACATGAATAATATCATATCATTTACATTTAAATTTTTTCCTATTTAGTAGATTTAGAAAAATATCAGAATATATTTTAAAATAATTTAATCAATCTAACTCTGTGTTTTTCCAATCTAAAAAAATATTTATTTCTTTTACTACTTTTTCTTTTACTACTACCATTTTATATTTTTAGTTATATTTTTTATATATTACCTATTCCCTATATTAAAGCAATATAATTTCTCTATCAAAAAAATAATAACTATATGTTATTATTGTTTTAGTTTAATATTTATTTTATGGCAAACCATCGATGTCGAAAGTGAAACTTTTACACATGAATATGTATAGTGGATTGTATTCCATCAAACCTACTTTAAGGGAATATTTAAATGATTTAAGAAAATTTATAAAGAAATAAAATAATACTTTATCTCTTTTTAGAGCACTCTAATGCAAAGCTAAGTCATAATTTTAATCAATCAATAACTTTAATATGTTCTTTTATTATATCATCAACATCATCACTTGGAGAATCATTTTTTACAAAGTCTTCATAGTCATTTTTTATTTCATTTAGAATTTTTAGAATAAAATTACCAGTATGGAGATTGTAATATGTTAAATCATCTACTTTAAATATTTCAATTAATTCATCTTGAGTAATTTTTCAATCAACAACATCTTTTATAATTATTGAAATTCTTAATTCTATTTTATGTTTAATTCTAAGCCATAAATTTTCAGTAATATATTTTGATTTATATAGCCATACTTCTTCACTCCAAAGATTTATTAATTGTTTATAATATTTTTTATTGATCTTTTTATCAATAATTTTATTGCAATCATTAATCTTATCATATTTATATCAATATCTTTCAAGTATATCTAGATCTTTTTCCCTGACATATCTTTTATATCAGATATAAAATGCAGTAATAGCTCAAATAGTAGTAATCAAATATTCAATTGAAATATTGAAACTAATCTTACTATAAGCTATTAAGATTAAAATCAGATATATAGCAATAATTATACTTATGATTATTAGAACTTTCTTTATTATTTTATTCATAAAAATTATTTATTTAGTATAAATAGTGGAACTTTTATTTTATACTACTTATTCCCTATATGAAAGCAATATTTTATATAAAATATAGTAAACGGCCTCGATCCCCTATGGTCGAGGAATTGCACCATACTTAAATAAAAAAAATAGCTCTAACTATGTGTTAGAGCTATTTTTTCTTAAATTATATTTTTTTATTTTAAATGGCAAGACACTGTGTCGTGTGACTGCACCAAGATTACACAACTATGTAAATTTATTATGACCTTACACTTGCAGAAAAGTGATGCTATAGAAAAATTGACAATTTAATTTTTATACATTATTTAGTGTTTTTATTTCACTATACTAATAGTATCTTTATGAGCATAATCTGCTAATGATATATGTTGTAAATTTTTTCAGAAAAGAAGGAGAACCGTGTAGGTTCTCCTTTAATAATGCCTGTAAAGACTAATCGATAACTTCTTCTTCTAAAGCTTCTAAGACTAGCTTTGCAGACTCCACATCCACAAATTCAAAAAGAGTACTTTCCGTTATTAAATTAAATGCTTCTAAGAATTTATCGAGATAAATAAGTGTTCGTAATTTATTTATTATAATAACGTATAAATCAACATCTTCTTCGCATCCACCTTTTGATTGAAATATGTAAATTGTTATACTTTTCTGATCAGATATTACTAAAGAAGGTTCTTTTTCTAAAGTATCATATTTAAACCAATCAATCTTAAAACAATTAGTTAATTGACCTACTGATAAATGTTGTTTTTTATCCTGTGAAAGGCAAATAATTTGACTACGTAATAATGCTCTTTTAGTATTGATACCCATAATGGACTCCTAAATTTCTGGTTATGTGGTAGTTCACGGGTAAGTGAACATAGTAATTATACATGATTTTATATTAAAAGTCAAAAATTTATCATTTGCATTAAGTACTATTAGTAAACAAATCAAGATCAATCTAGTGGATGATGACAGGAGTATCAAGAAGTTTTATAATAGAGTAACTGTTTCTTTACTCATCATTAAAATCATTAATTATATAATATTTGATAATTGTTAATTAATTATATAACGATTTAAGTTATAATGCAAATATAAAAAAACAGCTTAAGCATAAAGTTTAATCTGTTTTTTTTCATTATATATTGGCAAGGCATTACGTTGAGTGACTGCACCAAAATCACTCAACTCTCTAAGTTTATTATGGGCTTACACTTGAGGAAAAGTGAAGCTTTGAGAGATTTGACAATTTAAATATTATACAGTTTTTACTAATTTAAAAACCTCACATCCATGTGAGACTATGCTTACCTATTTTGTAGTACTTATAAATTCTTTATCGAGAATATCTTTCTGAAACCTTTCAGTAAAAATAACATTAATTTTATCATAAAAAAAGAGCGTAATTACTTACTCTCCGAATATTACAAATTTTAAGTTTTACCATCTAATCGGTACTTTTTTAAAATTGTTGTTGTGTTTCTTGAACTGGTTATTTGTTATTATTGCCGCGACGACTGCTCCAACGTAAGCAATAGCTAACCATTGGAAAAGAATATAATCTATATTAACCCCCTTCGTTAAAAGCAAAATTCCAAACATCAAGGTTGCTACACAGGGCAACTTCCAAATATTCATACTGATTCCTTATCTTTAAATATAGCTAGTAAAATATTAGTGTAGTTTTATTATATAATATTAGTTAATAAAGTAAAGGTTGGAAAAAACGATGTGATGTGTTTGAAAGTAATAAAATAATTTTAGTTATTTATGTAAAGTATTTATTCGGTATATATGGCAAGGATCCCAGGAATTGCACCTAGGCCTCTCGGGGTCGGAATCCGAGCACTCTTCTAATTAAGCTAGATCCTTATAAAGTGCCGTAAGGATATATATAAAATGATATAAATCAATTTATTTTACTTACGAACACTGTAATAGACTTAAGACTGAATATTAAATCATAATCTATAATAAATAGATCCGTCAGCACCTTTCCATTCGAGAAGTTTATGATCACTTAAGTCATAATTAAGTTGTCTTAGTATAATTCTAATATCTTCGTTAGTTTTTAATGTGAAAAAATTATATTTTTTTATTTTTTTATTTTTTCAATCTTCAATAAATTTGAAATCATTAACTTTAGTATATCAAAAGTTATCTTTTAATGAATCTATAGAAATATCTTGATACATATCAAATCAATATTCATTTCTAAAATTTAGCTCTTTTAAAATATTATAATCTGAATTTTTATATTTTGTAAATACATCAACTAAATTCTTTTTAATATATTGTTCTCTATATGTTAATGGAGATTTTTCAAGAGTAGTATTAGTAGTTCAATAATCATATCTATTTGTATAAAATAAATCTTGAGGGAGTTTATAATAATAGTAATCTGACTTCTTTCTTGTTTCTGTCTGACCCAGCGGATCGTCAAAAGTTGGGTCATAATAACTATCACCTATTTTTGTCCAAGCATGACCAATTTCAGGATAATCTTGAGCATCTACTACATATCACCTCAAAGATTCTACGTCCTTTATACCTGAAAATTGTAATAAATATTGAAAATATTTCACATATCATTCACATACTCAATTTTTATTTTTATATGTCTGGATCCCTGAAAATATTTCTTTATTTTTCAAATTTAGAGGTTGAGTGTAGGAAACATTTTCTAATATATAATTATATAAAATATCTATTTTTTCTTGTTTATTTTTAGTGTTTTTAGTTAAATTTTTAGAAATAATTTTTAATTTAATAAAATCATTATCAGTTTCATTTTGTATGTGTTGTTTATCATCTCTTACCTCTTTTAAAAATTGATTTTTATTAGGTATTCAATAAATGATATTATCAGATATTAATCTGATTTTTTTATAATCTTTTACGAAAGCAAGTCACGCATCACTTAGGTATAATAAGTCATTTTTCACAGATATGTTATTGTATTCTAGATCAGATTTATTTGGTGTAACATCTTTAGGGAAACCTAAGTATCAAGTGAAATAATAAGTATACCATATTCAATTTTCTAGAAATATTTCATCTTTATTAATTATTTTTTTACTAAAATCTTTACTTATATTATGATTTCATAATATAATATTTTTTTTGATATCTTGTTGATAATATTCATAATCAGAAATATATTCTCTAGAAGACTCTAATAAAGTATTATAAACAGTGAAATTTTTATCAGATAATGTTTTATTATCTATAATTGAAGTAATTTTTTCTTCTAGTATAGAAACTTTTTTAAAAACTTTTATTTTAGATTGTTTTTTCTCCGAACGCTGAATAAAAGTTGAGAAAATTTTCTCAACTTTTATTTTTAAATCATTATTTGTATTTATTTCTGCTGAGACAGAATATATTGTATGAGTATATAAAACACATGTTATTATTAATATAAGTATTATTTTTTTCATTATCTTAGTTTAATTGCTTTTATAAGTTGGTTATCTCTCTCATA
This sequence comes from Candidatus Altimarinota bacterium, assembly GCA_034111025.1. Taxonomy (GTDB): domain Bacteria; phylum Patescibacteriota; class Gracilibacteria; order BD1-5; family UBA6164; genus CAJXJP01. Next base: position 11,080 of record JAWUYB010000004.1, read on the forward strand.
TTTTTTATAAGTTTCAGAATCAAATTCTAATAAAATATCAGGTGTTAGTCATATTAAGTCTATACTCGTTTCTGTTCATCAAGTATACCATCTAGCAATAGTATATTTTAGTAAAGAATCATCTTTGTATTGCTTTATACGTTGTACTGATCATTTCCCATAACTTTGTTCTCAAATTGATACTGATTCTGGAAAATAATCCTTAATTGTCCCCGATAGAATTTCTGATGCTGATGCAGTTCCAGAGTTTTGTAATAGAACTATTTTATATTTACTAAAATCTATTAATTCATATCAAGATGATATATAGTCTTGATTTCATTTTAGATATTTAATTACTGCAGTTTTTTCTCCTTCAGGAACTATATATGATAACATATCTGCTACTTGGTCTAAATAACCACCTCAATTATTTCTAAGATCAATTATTATTTTTCTAACATGTTTTTTTTCTGATAATTCTTCCAATGCTAGTCTGAAATTCTCAGAAACATTAGGTCAAAATGCTTTTATTGTTATTAAGAAGGTATTAGTATTTATTAATTCGGTTGTGATATCTTTAATAATAATTTTATCTCTGATAACTTCTAGCTCTAATTCCTTCCCTTTTCTATTTATAGTGAATAGTACAGGAGTTCATTTTTTTCATTTAATCCAAGAGATTACTTCTTTGGCTGAATTTTCTTGAAGAATTTCAATTCAATCAACTTTAATTACTTGATCACCTCATTTTAAACCAGCTTTATATGCAGGTGAATCTGTAATAGGTGAAATAATCATGAATTTACCAGGTTTTTCCATTTCAACATAAGCTCAAATTCATTCGAACTCACCATTTAATGAATCCTGAAAATCTTTATTTTCTGTAGCTGGGAAATAGGTAGTATGCTTATCATTAGTTCATTGAGTTAATCAGTCAATAGCTTTATCTAATAACTCCACCTCGGTATACTGATCTTTTTTATAATGTTGAGTAGTTAAGACTTTATAAACATCTTGAAATACTTCTTTTTTTTCATTAATTAATTTAGAATCTCAATTATTTTTTAGTATTTTAACTTCTTTATTAAATCTACTAGTTATGAATATTAAATCATTCATACTCCCTTGTCTCGTTTTTAAATCAGTTTCATTTATATACTTTAATAATTCAACTCATAATACTTTCTCAGATAAAGTATATAAACCAAAAGCCGTTAAATTTCCCCTAGGATATATTCTAGCTTTTCTGTTATCTATAAGGTTATAATAAACTAAGATTTGTAATGAATCATATAGTTTTGTTCATTTAGCTACATCTGTATACTCTAGATTTATATATTTATATGAGGCCGGGGTATGTTCTCTAAAAACATGAGCATAATAATTAAATATCTCTTTTCTAGTAACTAAAGTTTTATTAATATTACTAGTTTTTTCAAAATTATTATTAGAACTTATTTTTATAGTACTAATATTTGCTAACGCAGGAGTAATTAATAAAAATTGTATAAGTAGTATAGCTATTATTTTTTTCATTAGATATTTTTATTTTTAACTAAATATTATTGATAATCCTCAAAAAGGATATAAAACTCACAAGAAAATCATAAATAAACCTGATAATATAAATACTAAATATGTTCATCAGTTCCCTATATAACGTTCTGCCCAGTAGAAATTACCTGTCCATCATTTTACTATTTTTCTATACTTTATTAATGCTATTCATCATGCAATAAGCATAATTCAATAAATTATATTTATTATCATCTTTTAAAAATTATCTAATAATGAAGGATTTTCTTTTAATAGTTTTTGTATCTTTTCTTTATTAATTCATCAAACACTTCCTGTATCTAAATCTTTTACTAAATCTTTTACTATTGGTGCTGTTATATCTCAAATTTGATCAGTTATAGTTTTTCTTATTTGATCTTTACCAATATTATTTATTAAATATTGAGTACCAAATATTATTACTAATAATATTATTACTTTTAATATTATTTTAAAAACTTTATTCCTTTTCTCAGTTTTGATATAAGAATAAATATAATCTATTTTTTCTTCTTGAGATAATTGATCCATTATATTTTATATTAATTATATTATTTTGTTTCTTTCCAAGTATCTCATATTAAAACATCACTTTTAAGAACAATTTCTTTATCAATAAGTATATTTTCCATTATTTTTTGTAAATTTTGTGATAATGTATCTTCTTCTCATAGAAAAACATCAAATACTAATTCATCATGAACCTGCATTATTAGTAATGATTTCAATTTATTTTCTGAGATATAATCAGCTATTCTAATCATTGCTATTTTAATGATATCTGCACTTGTACCTTGAATTGGCATATTCATAGCTTCTCTTTTCGCAGCATTTTTTATTATAGCATTAATATCATTAATTCCAGGTATGAATCTCTTTCTTCAGTACATTGTTTCTACATATCATTTTGTTTCACAGTCACTTACTAATTTATCAAAGAATATTTTCACTTTCGGGTAACTATTATAGAATGCATCTATATAAGTTTTTGCATCTTTCATATTAATTCAAATCATTTTACTCAGACCAAATGAACTTATTCAGTAAATAACTCAAAAATTAACAGCTTTTGCAATTTTTCTTTTATCTCATGTAATAGTTTCATTTGGAAATAAGAACTCAGCAGTTCTATGATGAATATCTTTATTATCTTTAAATGCTTGTAATAAATTTTCATCATCAGACATGATAGCTAATAACCTAACTTCAACTTGAGAATAATCCGAAGCCATAATTTTTCATCAATCAAATCTTGACACAAAGGCATCTCTTATTTCTCAAGCAATTCAAGCTGAAGATGGTATATTTTGAAGATTTGGATTAGTGCTTGATAATCTTCATGTAGTTGTTACAGCAGAATTATAAGATGTGTGTACAAAATCATTTTCATCAGCTATATCTAATAATCAATCAATATAAGTTGATTGTAATTTAGAATAATGACGATAATCTACTATTTTTTGTGCAATTGGAAATTCATGAGATAACTCTCAAAGTACATCCGCAGAAACACTGTATCATGTTTTTGTTTTTTTTCATTTTGGGAGTTTTAGTTTTTCAAATAACACTTCCCCTACTTGTTTCGGTGATTTAATATTGAATTCTATATCAGCGTCAGTATGGATTTGTTTTTCAAGTGTAGATATTTCATTTGTTAATAATAATCATATACCTTTTAATTTATTTCTATCTATTTTTACTCCATCAATTTCCATTAGTTTTATTACTTGTAAAACTGGGAATTCAATATCTTGTAATAATTTACTTTCAGGAATTTTTTTCTTTTCTTGATCTTTAAATAGTTGATGAGTTATATAAACATCCTCACAAGAATAGTCAGCAGCAGCTATTAATTCTACGTCTTTGAAATTTAATTTTTTCTTATCAGAAATAACATCATAAGATATCATTTCATAATTCATATTTTTAAGAGCTAATTTATCAAGTGATAATCATCTTACTCATGGATTCTGTATATATTCTCAAAGTAATGTATCGTAATATTTTGCCAAAATAGGTTAGTTATTTCTTAATACATATTATTATATAATTCTCTGAGTATAGTCAATAAAAAAAGAGTCTTTTATATTGACTCTTTAATGTATTTTTACATTATCATAATTAGGTAAATTATTATATCATGATTTTTTGAAGCAATTAGTAAAATTCAATAATTCTGAAGATCTTTTTATCTATTCAGAATATATTATAAATATTCTGGAATGATATTTTTAATATTATTTTCAATACCTTCCATAAATTATAGCTATACTTGGAATATATTCTAATATAAGAGATAAATATATAGGATTTATATATTTTTTACTATCATTATAATGATCATTTTTATTATAAGTTATTATAATTATAAAAACTTATAATAAAAGTTATATGTAAATAATTTATTTTGACTAAAAAAGCCCTATATTTAAGTAGGACTTTTTAATAATCATATTATAAAACTTTGTTATCAAGTCTTTCGTAATTGAAGATTTCTTCTGATTTGAAGAATCTTGCTAGCTCTTCTTCAGCTGTTTCAATTGAATCAGAAGCATGCATAATATTTCCATCAATAGAAAGTGCAAAGTCACCTCTAATTGTACCAGGAAGTGCTTCTACTGGATTAGTAGCACCTGACATAGTTCTAATAGTTTTTACAGCGTTAGAACCTCTGATAGCCATAGCAATAATAGGTGAACTTTTCATATATGTAACAATAGCTGGAAAGAAAGGTTTATCAGCTAAGAACCCGTAATGTTCATTAATAAGAGCATCATCTAATTGAAGCATTTTCATACCTAAAATAGTTAGTCCTTTATTTTCAAACCTACCGATAACTTCACCCATAAGGTTTCTTTGTACACAATCTGGTTTTAGTAATACTAGAGTAGTTTCCATCTTCTATTTATTATTAATATATAATTTACGCGCGTATTATATCGATATATTTTTAATTGCAATTTTTTCCTAATAAAAAAGCTGAGTTTAATAATATCTTTTCTATGTATTATATAAAAATAGAATTATTTATTGTTTTTATTAATAATATTTTATATTGATAAAATTCATTTTAAATTATATACTTATTAATAATATAAAAATACTTGAAACAATTTAATAAAATTATATTCAATAATTGATTCTATTTAAATAATATAGAAAATGTTATATGTTTCTCAAAATATGATAATTTTTTATTATAATTAGAGTTTATAAAAAAATCAAAAAAAATATACAGGAAAAAAGCCAGTAAAACTGGCTTTTTTATAATAGTATTCCAAAAATTATTATATTTACGCGTGGTGCAAATTAATTCACAGGAAGGCTTCTTATTCTTGATAAGCTTGCTCAGTATATGAATTATCAGAGCCCTTATCGTTATTTTGTTTTTGATACTATTATTTTTTTAACTCTCTCCAATTTTTGTATTTCATTAAATATAATGAAAATAATCCCGAACTAAATGGGTAGTTTTTTTTCGAGCGTGAACATAATGTCTCAATTGCTCTTAACCTAATTGTTATAGAACTAATTCTTAAAAACATTCTTTTAAGAATAAAACAAAAAATTTAACTTAATTCATTAAAAGACATTTAGTATCTAAATACATGTAATATACTAAGCGAAAAATCTACTGCATAAATATATTAATATTATTAGGATAAAAGTCAAATCTTTTTATTGACAAAAGTATTTATTCTTGATTTACTCTTATTTATTATTTGTTTAAATATAAAAAAATGACGAATTCGTTTATTATTTTTTGTTTTAATTATCAATATTTCATTGATTAAAAAACTGAGATTTACTCGGTTTTTACCTTGATTAATCCATGATGAAATCTTCTTTTTGAGATTCTTTATGATTAAATTCAACTCACTGAAGATTATCTTCTATATGAGTTTTTATTTTATTCATAATTTCTTGTTTTAATTCAGGTTTTACTTTAATTTTTGCTCTTTCAAGTTTATATTGCATAGGATCAAAATCAGTGTGTTTTACATGACCTGTGTTTTTACCATTTTCAACACATTCACTACTACAAAAACCAAAATGTTTTTTATATTGTTTTGGATCTGCAATAAGTCTAGCATTACAATGTGAATATCTACAATTTTCACAATGATCAGTTTTTTCTCCAGTGTAATTGCATTTTCAAACAGTAGTATGAGTTTCTTCATCACCTACATGATCTGATACTCTATCATCGAAAACGTATAAGTTACCTTCCCAGTTTCCATCATTGTATGTATTGATATATTTAATAACTCAACCATCTAATTGATATGTATTTTTAAGTCCTGCTTTTTGAAGCATTACTGTTGATTTTTCACATCTAATACCACCGGTACAATAAGATATAATTTTTTTATCTCAAAAATCTTTTTTATAATTATCAATTACTTTATCGAGTTCTTTAAAACTCATTGTATTTGCTGGAATTGCATTTTTGAAGTGACCTAGTTTATATTCATGATTATTTCTCATATCTAGAATAATATAATCATCAGTATTACCATTATCTATAAGATCTTTAAATTCCTCGATTCACATTCTATTCCCAGCTTCTTCTATTTCATTTCTTGTGAATTTTTGACCTAATGCAACGATTTCATCTCTATGTTTTACAGCCATTCTTGGAAATTTATGACTATTTACTTTTGTAGCTTTTATGTCGAAATCATCAGGATTATTGAATAATTCGTGATTAGCTAGATATAGTTTATATGCAGCCAGTTGACCTTCGTTACAAGTAACTGTTGAAGATATACCTTCCGTACCAATATAAACTCTCCCCTTCATACCAATATCTCTACAGTATAAAAGGTGATCCTCTACTTCTTTTTTTGGATCTGCTACATCTACAAATTTATAGAATGTAATCAGTGTGTATTTTTCTGTATGTATCATATTTTTATTATTAGTTATAACTTGCCTTGTTATCTATAAAATATTCTCTTTCTATTTGCTGTAGAAAGCTTATGGATTATATATTTATTTCTTTTTTTGCAAGTCTAATCATTTAGAAATTATTATTCAATTTCTAATATAATAGGGTCATTATAAATATTTAATATTACTTTCTATAATAGATCAGTAATAATAGTAATTTATATTCATATAATTAATAAAAATATTTCTATTATTATATGGACTGTAAAAAAAAATTTATTTTTCAATGACATTTTTTAACGTAAAAAAATGAGGTGTATTACCTCATTTAATATATTAGATCATGCAGCTCTCATATTAGGCCAATAAGCCTTTCCTTTCTGCATACATTTTATCGAAGTTTCTACCTGAGTCTCTAAATTTAAAGCTTCCCATATCCAAGTTCCCTTCTTATCCTGAGTAATGTCTTTAGTTACTCTAAATTTACAGGTTATTCCAAAATCCTTTTCAATATATTCAAAACCCACTACAATAGAAGTAACCGGTACCTCACTAATTGTTTCTATATAGTCTGATTTGATATCTGATTCTTGATATAACCCAATTGATGACAAAATCCCTTGGAGAACTTTATTTAATTTCATATTAACCTTTTATTTTTGTTTTGAAAAAAGTAAATATACTTTAATAATTTAATATACTTTGTCAATATATCTAAAATGCTAAATATTGTATATATATTAATAATTAGTATATTTTAATAAATTACTTTTAATAAATATTTATGCAAAATTCAATTCAATTATTGAGAAGTTATATATATGTACTACTTTGAACTCTATATTTCAGTTTTTACTTTTTATTTCCAAATCATGAAGTATTCTTATATGTAAAAAATGTAATGATCTATTGAAATTTTATATTATCATATTTTAATGCAATATTTTGATTAATAACTGTACTTGGTATTTCTAATTTAATTATTAGATTCGTATCAGTAATATTTAATAAAATCACTAAAAAGACAGAAACTGAGTTAGATGATATTCTATGAAATTTTATAATAAAGTTTCTCGACTTAATAAAGTACATCTGAGCAGTATATACATTTTTCTATTTAGCTATTACTCCAAAGTATATAGATATAATAGTTGATAAAGCTACATCAGTATTAATTATTTTTATTTTTCTAAGTTTGACAACTAGTTTTGTAAATATAATATTTGAAAAAGAATTAATCTTTAAATCAAAGTTAAAAGCTGTAAGTAGAACACTACTCCCTTTTATAAATAAAATAATAGTTATTTTTATATGGGTTATATGAGCTATTACTATAATTTGAAACTTAGGTTATGATGTATCAGCATTAATAGCTTGAGCTTGAATCTGAGGTTTAGCTGTAGCTTTAGCTGCTCAGAAATCACTTACAAATGTATTTGGTGCTATAACTATACTTTTAAATAAACCATTCAAAATAGGAGATTATATTAGTATTAATAATCATATAGGAACGGTAAAAGAAATAGGATTATCTTATCTAACTATCACAGATAAGATGTGACATCAAGTTATGATTCCAAATGAGATGATTATTTCTACTTCTGTAGAGAATTTCTCAGTGAGATCTAATAGAAGAACGGATTTCTGAATAGGTCTAGTCTATTGAACCTCACAAGATAAAATGCAAGAATGAGTTAAAATAATCGAAGATATATTAGAAAAATATGTAGGAGATAATACTATGTCTAGTTATAGAGTTAATTTTGATATGTTTGGAGATTTTTCACTAAATATTAATGCAACATATTTTTCTTTAATTAACAAGAGTTACAAAGAATATATTAAACAAAAAGAAGAAATTAACTTAGCTATAAAAGCTCAATTTGAAAGTGCTTGACTCAATATGGCTTTCCCTACTCAAGAATTAATAATAAAAAAAGAAGACTAATTATAAACTGCCCCCTAAAAAGTAGAGTGTAAATAAAAAAGACACTCTACTTTTTTTATATTAAATATAATACTCAAAAGAAGTAAAATATATTAATATTAAAAAAATAATCATGTCTAAAATAATATATAGCACAGTTCAAATAAAAGAACTTGAGTCAAATAAATATGTAGAAAAATCTAATTCAAAACAAATACGATTTACTGATACATTTAAAATCGTATTACTAAAAATTATCGGACAAGTGATTATTTTACAGAGATATATTCCATATATCTAATAACTAATAAAATTTAGTTCTTTTCATTTTTGAATTACATGGTTCTATAGAATGTTTTCAACTCTTTAGTCTTTTTACATCATTTAATAGTATCTTCTCAATATAATTTGAGGTTAATTCTAAAGTTTCTTCTGCAAAACTTATTCTTTTTAACATAACTAATCTAGTTTTTATTGCTTCACTTAGGCTTGATCAGCCACGACCTGATTGAAATACTGCGTACATTAATAATTCATAATAATAATAATTTAATTAAATATATGAATGATTAAACTTTAATCAACTATTGCAATTATAGAAAAATATAGTATAAAGTAATAACTATAAGAGGATAACATATGAATAAATATGATACATTTAAACTTGAATCACGTATAGATGATGTCATTATTGATGTAATTGTAAATGGTTTCACATGGGAATTAATTAGTGGAAATGAATATACGTTTTTAATAAAAAATTCCGAAACCAAAATTATAGTTAATATACAGGAAGATAACATATTCTATTACATAGGTATTCAAGGTAAAACAAGAACATTACCATTTATACTAGTGTTTGATAAAAACACAGCAAATACTTCTTTATATTATTTTAATGGTAAAAAGAATGTATTATTTACAGATATGTTTATTAATGAATCTATGGGTTTATTAGTTCCGAGAACTGTAAATATCAGTATTATGATTGATAAACAAAGACGGGAAACAGTTATTCAGGAAACTAATAAATGTTTGACCAATTAAAAAGCCCTCACATTCGTGAAGGGCTTTTATCTTTTTGTAGTTCTTTTTAGTGCGATGATGAGTTGGTATATGAGTGTTCAGTAGATTATTTTATATAAAATAAAACCTCAATATAAAGGTAAATCTAAATTTAAAGTGTTAAATGTATCTTTTCATAGTCAATAAAACGGTGAAAGTAAATTGAAAAAAGTTAATATAAAATTAAACTTTATTAAATCATAACAGATTAATAAATAAAAATAATTTATTAATGTAGATAATCACGCAAATAATAATATTATTATAAAATTGTTAAACCAATTATTTCAGTAATTATTTACTAGTTTTTGAAATAATAAAGAAATCTTTTCATATAATGAAATATTCTCTAATTTAGAGTAATATTCCATTTCTAAAGCAAAAAACTTATTTGCTTCAGTATGATTTCAATTTTTATCCATAACATGTTTTAATTGACGGTAATTATCTTTCATAACTTTATAGTCAACAGTTCATTTATTTATAATTTCTTTTAGATTATATTTAAAATCAACTCAGTTAAATACACAATCATTCAAAGTAGCATTTTCTATTTCTATTTTTCATTCTATAATAATTCAATTGAATATTGTATTTCATAAGTTAGAATCTTTTATTATTAAGTTTTTAATAATACAATTTCTTATTTCAAAATTCTTAAAATTATACCTTATATTAGTTAATTTTAGAGTATTAATATATAAATTATCTAATATAATTGATTCATTTTTTATATTTTTACTAATATTGATTTCATCAAATTTTACTTTTTTCTTATTTCAAAGATTTTCAATTTTAAGGAATCAAATCTCAAATCATTTTATATTTATTATACCTCAATTATGTCATTTATTTGAATATCTTATTACAAATTTATCTAATAAATGTTTATTGTTTGATAATAGTAAACTTGAATTATTATTGTATAATTGATCGATTTTTCAAGTTATTTCACAATCATCTAAAACAATATGATTAAGTAATGAATTATTAATATTTTTAAAATTTAAATCACTTATAATTGAATTAATAAATAATAATTTTAATGTAATATCTTCATTATCAAGTTTTATGTTAAAATTATAATTATTATATTTTTTATCTCTATTTAATATTGAAATTTTATTATTTTCTATATATTTCTGTACTTCATTATTACCAATTTCATTATTAATATTTTGTTCCTCTAGATCTTTTTTCTCATGTCGCTTTTTATTTAATTGTTTTAAAGAATAATTATTAATTATTTGAGATTTAATATTATCTATTTCTGTGTCTATTTTATGTAATTCTCGATAAGTTATTATACTATTAAGTTTATTATCTACTTCTTTTTGTAAATTAAAACTTTCATATTCTATCTCTTCCATATATTGCTGAACTAAAAAAATAAATATTAGCATTATACTAATATTTATTTTTTATATATCAAACAATTTTTAATCAACATATACTTCTCTAGGTTTACTACCATTAGCTGGTCAAACCACTCAAAGTTCTTCGAGGATATCGAGTACTTTTGCAGCACGAGCGTATCCGAGTCAGAGTTTTCTTTGGACGAGTGAAGTGGATCATTTTCTTGCTTCTTTTACTACTGCGATGGCTTTTTCGATTATTGCAGGATCTTCTTCTTGATCACCTTTATAGTTTTCTAGAATAGAGCCTTCTGTCTTAGATCTTCATTCAGAAATAGCGGGATCTTGCATATTTTTAAGCATATCTGGATCAACTGTGAGTTTTAACTTATTAACTACAGCTTCTACTTCTGATGTTTCAACGAATACTCATTGTACTCTTTCAGGTTCTTTTTGACCTGTAGGATAATAGAGCATATCACCTCTCCCGAGTAAGTCTTCTGCACCTTTTTGAGAAAGGATAGTTTGACTATCGATTTGAGAAGCAACGGTAAATGCTACTCTTGATGGAATATTAGCTTTAATAAGACCAGTAATAACATCAACTGACGGTCTTTGAGTTGCAACGATTAGATGCATACCTACAGCTCTAGCCATTTGTGCGATTCTAGCAATAGATGTTTCTACTTCTTTTTTGTTCCCACTCATCATGAGATCAGCAAGTTCATCGATAACAAATACTATATATGGAAGTTTATCTGCTTTATCTACTTTTTCATTATATTCAGTTAAATTCCTTGCTTTCATTTGTGTAGCAAGATCATATCTTCTTAACATCTCCGCAATACACCATTTTAGTGAATTGAGAGCTTTATCTGGATTAGTAATAACTGGAGTGAGTAAATGAGGAATACCGTTATAAACTGATAATTCTACTCTTTTTGGATCAACCATTATCATTTTTAATTCACTCGGTGAAAATTTATATAATAATGATATTAAGAAACCATTCATTCATACTGATTTACCAGAACCTGTTTGACCAGCTATAAGTAAGTGAGGCATAGTAGCCATATCTCAAATAATGATATTTCAACTCACATCTTTTCATAGAGCAAGAGGTATTTCATATTTTTTACTATTGAATTCTTTACTTTCAAGTATATCTTTTAATCAGACGATTTCTCTTTTTGGATTCGGTACTTCAATACCAACTACACCTAAACCAGGTATTGGAGCTTGTATTCTAATTGATTTAGCATGAAGTGCGAGAGCTAGGTCTTTTTGTAAGTTTACAATTTTTTGAAGCTTTACACCTGATTTAGGTTTGAGTCTATATTGTATAACTGTTGGTCATACTCTATAGCCTTCCATATCAACTTCGATTTTGAATTGTAGTAATTTTTCTTGAATTTCAATTTCTTTTTCTCTGATTTCATGTTCATCAACTTTAGATTTACTCAGTCTATTTTTTAATAGATCTAACCTAGGAAAATCCCATTTTGTAAATTTAGTATTTCAGATTATTTTAGGAGCATCATTTTTTTTATTATCTTTTATGAATAATGATTTCAGCTTAGAAGGAGATTTAGGTTCTATTATAATTTTTTTAGGAACATCAGATAGGTTTAATTGAGCTTGTTTTTGTCTTTGTTTAGCAAGGGCTTCCTTTTCTTTTTTAAGAGATTCCATCATATTATCCAATTCCTTTTGCTTAGAATCAACTTTATCATTAACTTTTGTATCTTTATTTGCTGTAGAACTTGTTTTATATATTTCTTTTTCTTTTCTAAATGTATCTTTTAATTCTGAAACTGCAGATCAAGCTGATGCTACTTTTTTAGTGAATCATACTGGAGAGAATCTAAATAATATCATAAGTGATATTATAAATAAACTAAAAAATATTAGTCATACAGCTCCTTTTCATACAAGAGGTTCTAATACAAGAAACATATTAAATGTAGCAGAATAGTCATATTTAAACACACCAATAATTGTAGAAACTCAGAAGAAATAGAATAATAATCAAAATACTCTATACATATTAAATTCTAAATCTTTTTCTTTGATCAAAAACCCTCAAAGTAATATTAAAACTGGAGCAAATATTATTTTGTAATATTCTCAAAAAAGTTCTCATAATCAAAATTCAAGTACATTGGAAAATTTAGTTCCATCCTCTACTATAAGGGTTAATACTCAAATAAATAGGAAAAATCATGCAAAAATATATTTTTTTTGTGCACTTAATCATGTGTTTTTTCTTGGTGTTGGTTTTTTTCTTGGTCTTGTCACAGCAATATTTTCTTAATGTTATTAGTTATAATATACAAATATTATTTTAAAATTCAATAAAAAAAGACTTATTATAAGTCTTTCTTGTATGAATTATTAAAATAATTCTGGATTCACACTAAATATATTAATCTTTCATCTAATAGGTATTAATTTTGATTCCATTATTATTCCATCTACTATTGTATATAGTTTATTTTTTGCTTGTTCTTCTGAAAGAGATTGACTTTTCATGTATTTATCTATATTAATTACGGGTTTTGATATAGATTTTATATAGATATCTATTAATTTTAATACTGTACTATTACCATATACGATATTATTTGGTCATATAAGACAGTTATTTATTAATAAATCTCTATTGTATTCTAATAATAAACTATAAATATTATTTATAAATTTTGATTTATTTTTAAAATATCCAGTTATAGTTGAATATCAATCAGATAATGCTTCTTTGCCACTTTTTATACTTGGACAAATCTTTGATAATTGAGCGATTGGAGATAGTCAATCAACTTCATTTTCTGATTGATTCAATAATTTACCAGCTTCTTCTTTTACTTCTTCTGCTATTATATCTGATTCTGTTATTCAATATATATCATTGAGTAATTTTTTAGCTACTATATCATGTCTTGTATATTTTCTTCATTGATTTGAAATTATATTTTTCAATCATATAATTAATGTTTCTTTTAATTCTATAAATGCATAATCACAAAAGTCTGTATTAGTTAATAACCTTTTTATATAAAATAAAACAAATGGTATTTTTTTATGAGTAGAATCTCAACTCATAATTAAGCTTCAAATTTTATCTGAAATAGATTTTTTAAAATCAGTATATAATAATCATTCATTACAAATTTTTATCAAAAAATCAGTGTATCAACCAATTATTACATGTCTTAAAGTAATCTCAGATATTCTCATTGATATCTGCGTTTCTACTCATTGTATAATGATTTTTTTTTCAATATTTGTAGGAGTTCAGTTATTAATATTATTCATAGCCTATGTTTTACATTTAATTATATCATGTTTTAATATAATTAGAAATCTCAAAAAATCAAATAATTATTATCTACAGAAAAACACATAAGCACCCGCATGCTTATGTGTTTTATTATTTTAAATGAAAGTTATTATAAGTTTACGCTACTGTACAAGATTCCATATAATTGCTTACTTGATTAAATAATGGTGCACATGCTAGTTTTTCTTGTAATTCTTTTTCTCTAGGGAGTAAATCTATATTTCACATTGATTCGATTAGTTTACCTTCCTTGTTATTACTTAAAGTAATAATAGAATCTACTTCTTCTTTCAAATTTGCTCTACATAATTCTAAAGCTGGATCATTATCTTCAAGCATGAAATTAGCTTGTAAGTCTGTTAGATTACTTTGTGTTTTTACTATTTCAGTATCAGGACCTCTATTTTCAAAATTACTCATATTTTTATTTTTATTTTTAAATTTATTTTTTTTGAGAAATATTAATTTTTAATATTTCTCTTTATTAATGTAATTATCTTAATGTTAAGTAAACATTTCTATTTTGATTCAATATATTATTAATCATAAATGCAGCTTCTCACCTCATAATATTAACTTTTGGTTGGTAATAGTTTTCACCAAATTGATCTTTCCAAGTAGTATTATTTAATACATAACTAGCTTTAATATTAGATAAATTATCTAAATCTTTATAATTTTTTAAATTAACATTTGTATTTGTATCAAATACAAGAAATTCATAAGTTAAATCTAAGAATTCTTTTCTATTAATTTTGTTATATTTCCCTGTTTTAGATTTTATTTTATTTAGGTTACTTAAATTTATATCAATTTTACTAGAAATACTATTATTTACAGCATCATCTTTATATTCATTTAATGCATTTTCAATCCAATTTAATGTATCCATTTTAGTTATTTCTCTTTTTTCTAAGAAATAACCTTTATTGATTCAATCTGCAACTCATTCTGATAATAATGATACAACATCATTTTTATAAACATAGTTAGTCTTAAGGCCTTTAGGGTTTTTTACATTCAGTTTTTGAGATACTAATATTTTATTATTAAATGTATTAATAATTTCTAATTTTGTATTTTTATTTATTGATTTGTAATCAAATAATGCAATACCTCAAATAGTATTATTATATGTGAAAGTTACATTACTTTTATAATCTTCATCATTACATTTTTTCTTTGCTATCTTAGATAATTTATTTATCTTACCTTCTTTTAAGCAAATTTTAGTACCATTATTAGTATTTATTTTATACGTAGAACCGTATTCAAGATTAATTAAATTTTTACCTTTTGCATCTTTAAATATAACTACTGCAGTATTAACTTCTCCAATTACTGGAGATTTATTAGCTATAATTACTGCTTTTTCTGGATAAATAGTTTTACCATTTTCGTATATTTTAATAGGAATTCTTTTAATAGTAGTTCCTCAAACTTTTACACTAATAATAATATTACCAGCTTTAAGACCTTTAATTAATATATCTCTTTCTCCATCTGTAAAGTAAAATAATCTTTCTGGAAATATTTGTACTTTAGAGTTATCTACTATAAATGACATACCTCATGGCATACTTCATTTAAACCCTCTCCCCTTTCTATCTGTTATTTTTAAATTAATTTTAGTTGTTTTTCATATTGCTACATTTCAACCTACATCTTGAAAAGTTAATGAAACGTTATATTTTTTAAGAAAATCTTTTACTTCTCTTGCTTCAATATCTTCTCTTGATAATACATTTTTCTTAGAAATTTTTTCAGTTTTAACATTGTTTGTTATATAGACCTTTTGATTATTACTAGATTTAGAACTTGATTTAGTTCAATTCGCTAAATATTTATTATAATCTTTTTTAGTTTGTGTTCTTGTTTTAGGTCCAAACCAACCTGCACCATATTCTGATTTTGATTTAATAACACCTGTATTTAATTGATAATCAATTACATTATTTTCTAAATCTTCATATTTACCATTAATTGAACCTTTATATACACCTAGTTCTTTATAAATTTTTTGCACAGCTTTAATATCAGTTTTAGAATATCAGATATATACTGTTTTATTAAATATATCATTATTGCTAGAACTACTTGATCTCTTTGAGCTGTTTGAAGAAGTATATGAACCAGTTACTTTATAATCTTTTAATATTGAACCATTTGTTTCTAAAAATTTTAATGGATCAATAGTATTATTTTCTAGTTCATTGAAACACATTCCTTCTTCAGATATTTTATAATAACTATAAGGACATTTTGAATAATCATAATAATAAGGGTGAAATGGTGTATCAAGATCCAATTGGAAATGTAGATGATTCCCTGTTGAATTACCAGTAGATCATACTTTACCTATCAAAGTTCAAGCTTTTACCTTTTGACCTTTTTTTGCAATTATTTTTGACATATGAGCATAGTTTGAAACGATTTTTTTTCCATCAATATAATGTTCAATCGAAACCATTTTACCAAGTGCTATATCTGTTTTAGAGTGAATAACTCTACCATCAGCCATAGAATAAATTGGAGTACCTTTAGCTGTAGCAATATCAGTACCAATATGTCATCCATGTCCTACATCCCAACCATATTTATAACTTGATCACCATAAGACTGTATAAAGTCTAGTGAATTCATTATAACCTCAATTTTGAGAAGCATATTTTTTGTAATCTTTTGTTTTTAATACTGGTAGTTTTTGCTTACAATTATTAGATAATGTATCAAAATCATTGAATCTACATTCTAATGTCGATATTTCTTGTAAAGGATAAACTATTTTTGAACTAGTTGCTTCGGCTATATTAAATATAGGTAATGCAGTACTTGTTAATGTAAAAATTCCTAATAATGAAATTTGTGAAATTTTTATAATTTGTTTTTTCATATTCATAATAACTTTGTTTTTAAAATAATTTTTAAAAGTCTTTTTATATAAATTGATTTCTATATATAATGGGGTTAAATCAATGGTTATATTACGGGTTGACTTTTTATTGTTTGTACATATAAATTACTTCTGTACATTTATTATCACATAGAACAATAGTATTGTCAAATTATGAATACGTTTTTTAATATATAAATATATATTATATTAACTATCCCCTATTTATAAGTAATAATAAGCATATTTTACAATTGTTATTATTAATGTTTAATTATGAATATATTTAATATTGAACTGTTTTGAATCACTATTTCTCCAAGTATTTACTGATTAATGTATGCTTTATCATTTTTAATATGATTTTTTGTATTAAAGAAAAGATGATTCTTTAATAAAGATCAACTTGATGATATATTTTTATATGTATTCATGTGAGTTATACTATGATGAAGGTTTGGTTATATAGTTTTTTATAACCTAGATCACTACATAAATAATTATTGAGATATACTTAAGTTTTGGGAATGAGGTATGAGTTTTCATTGAGGGGTATTATGAGTAGTTTGAGCAATGATTATATATTCAATAAGATATAAGCTTGATTTCTATAAAGTCGCTGATCAAATTTGCGCAGTACTCCCTATATGATTATGATTATGAAGAATTTGAAATTATGCAAATTGAGAATTATTAGGTTATTCATGATATAGTTGACTGTTATCTATTACTAAAGGTTGAATAAATTATTTCCCTTCTACTCTGTTAGAATCATTATTAGAATGACTTGTATTATATATAATTCTAACTTACATATATAGGAATAGGCAATTTTCATGACAAGTAGCTAGTGTCTTCTTAATCTGATACTGAATTTTTAGAATGATAGTAGAATTATTTTTTAGGCAGCCAGATGCTCATATTTGATATATTTTTAGTATATTTTCAGTATGAAGTCTCCTAAGTATTCCAATGATTTTATCTTGACTTTGATTTTATATATATTTAAGTAAGAAAAAATAGACTATGATAAATATAAAAGAATTTAAAACATATAGTATATCTAATATATTAATAGGGATAAGTTTTATTGCTACGTCAGTAGTAATAAGTCTACCTGAATTATCTAACTATTGAATAAATACATTTTTTCTAAATCAAGGTTTATATTATATATTTATAATGCAATTATTTACTGGTGTCTTTATACATGGTTGAATATTGCATCTATTATCAAATAGTTTATTTATATATTTTTTCTGAAATATAGTAGAAAATACTTTATGAATTAAAAAATATTTAATACTCTTATTTAGTTCAGTTATATTTACAGGTATTTCATTAGTATTATTTACTCAATGAAATACTATTTGAATTAGTTGATTTGCTATGACTTTGTTATGATTTTATACAACAGTTATGTTTATGAAATGAAACAAAGATTATAAATGATGAATAACAGCCATTATAATAAATGTATGAATATGATTTGTACCAGGAATTAGTTTAGTTGGTCATTTGTCCGGTGTAATTATAGGTATTATTTATTGATTAATTCATAGAAAATAATTACTGTTTATAACTAAAAAAAATAATAATTTAAAGCTATTTAATCTTATTTAAAATTAAATAGCTTTTTTGCTACTTAGACATATCAAAGTTTCTATATTTTTTGGTTGTAAAATAAGTTTTTTTCGATAAAGTATAGCAATAAAAAATTATAGTAAATTTACGAATAAATAATAATGAGTTTTAAGAAAAATAATCTAAAAAATGATAACAATATATTTAGTAGTTTTATTGGAATAATATCTATTTGTGTAGTATTTGTTATTGGTATAATAGTTATAAATAACTTTGATATACTATCTTTTGAAATGATGAATAAAAATCTAACAACAGAAGAAGTTAAAAAAATAGAAGTTAAAAAAGAAGAAAAAATTAAACAAGTTAGAGAATCAAATAAAATAAATATATTATTAGTCTGAAGAGGTTGATGAAGTCATGATGCTCCTGATTTAACAGATACTATAATTCTAGCTAGTTTAGATAAGAAAAAACATCTCATAAGTATGTTATCTATCCCTAGAGATCTATATGTAGAATATGATGATAATAAATGATCTGAGTGAAAGATAAATGGTATATATGCTAAAAATTACTATAAATCAGAATCAAAACAAAAATGAATGGAGGCTTTAAAAAGTAAAGTCTCAAAAATTACTTGAGAAAAAATAGATTATTTTGTTAATGTAGATTTTAATTGATTTACTAAAGTTATAGATGCTTTAGGTTGAATAGAGATAAACGTGCCTAATAATTTTGTTGATGATCAGTATCCTGATGGTAATTGGGGTTATAGGACATTAGTTTTTCGTAAATGAACTTGGAATTTTACATGAGATAATGCATTAAAATATGCAAGAAGTAGACATTCTACAAGTGATTTTGATAGAAGTTTAAGGCAACAACAAGTTATTTCTTGAGCCAAACAAAAAATAATAGAAGCTGATTACTTAACATCTCCAAAGAAAATAAAAGAATTCTATAATATATATAAGCAATATATCTATAGTGATATATGAATAACAGACTTATTAACTTTTCTCCCTATATTCAAAGATGTAGAAAAAATGAAAATTCTACCTTATAATATAAATGATTCTTGTTTCTATTGAAGTAATACCTGTGAAAAATGAGGTTTCCTATATACACCTGAAAGAGTCTTATATAATGGAATGTCAGTACTATTATTAAATTGAACTGAAAAAAATAATTTAAATGAATATGATGATTTCCAACTTTATACAAATAGAATCTATAATAATCAAGAATTTTTTATAGAAAATCATGAAATTAATGTATTTAATTCATTAAAAGTAAATCATCTGGCTTGAATTCTTAGTAATGATATAGTACCTTATGGTTTTAATATACCGAAGTATAATTCTATTTGAAATACACCTATAGTATATCCTAATTCTATTATATACTATAATAATATAGATGAAGATTCAGAAACTATAAAATATTTAAAAGAGTTCTTTAAATGAGAGTTTATAAAAACTCAAGTACCTAAATATTCTAAAGTATCTTCAACTAAAGTTGAAATAATTATCTGAGAAGATTATTTGGATACTGAAGTTAAAACATTCATTTTCTAATAACAAAAATTATGTTTCAAAGTAAAAATATTAAAAAATCTAGGATTAGATCAAAATATACTAAAACAGTAAAAAAATCTGTAAAGAAACCATGAAAAACTATATTTAAAGTATGTTTATACTTATTTATATTTTTCTTGCTAACAGGATTTATATTGTCACTTGTATTATATAAGAAATATTTAAGTGATCTCCCCTCTGTTCAAGAAATGGAAAAATTGGAATTTGCAGAAGCTTCTACTATTTATGATAAAAATTGAATTGAACTTTATAAAATATTCAAGGAAAAAAGAACCTATGTAACTTATGAAGAAATTAATAAAAATATGATTAATGCTCTTGTTGCATGAGAAGATAAACGTTTTTGGGAAAACCCTTGAATTGATTTAATTTGATTAGCTAGAGCATGAATTAATTATTTAACGGGGAGTGAAGATGGTATCAAGGGTACATCAACATTAACTCAACAGTTAATTAGAAACACTATAATTAAAAACGAAAGGAGTATTGAAAGAAAAATAAAAGAAATGTACTTAGCTGTTCAATTAACAAATTGAGTATCAAAAGAAAAAATTCTTGAATTATATTTAAATAAAATTGAATTTTGAAGTAATGCTTTTGGTATAGAACAGGCAGCAAAAACTTTCTTTGATACATCAGCAAAAGATTTAGATATATTAGAAGCTTCTATGTTAGCATCACTTCCAAAAACACCTACATGATTATCTCCATATAATTATCCTAAAAGATTAATAGGTTATCCTTATATATATAATAAAGATAATGTATGAGAAGATTCACAAATAGAAATAGTTACGCAAAAAGATAAGACTGTTCATTCTCAAATGGTTTCAAAATTAACTGATTATTTATCAGCTATGAAATGAAAACCATTAAAAGATAGTAATAAAATACTTATATGTAATTTAGATAATGATTTATTTAAATTAAATCAAAGAGTTGATAGTCAATGATGTAGTATTCAGGAGTATTCTCATTTACTTAATATGTTAAATGCTATTAAAATTACATTAGATGATAATGTCATAGAATATCAAACATGAAGAAAAGATTTTATATTACAAAGAATGTTAGAAGATGGATATATAACATTTGATGAATATAAGGAATCAATAATAGCTGGTATTGGTTATAAATTTACGAGATCTAAAGAAAATATTAAGGCTCCACATTTTGTTTTTTATGTTAAAGAATATTTAGAGGAAAAATATTGAGCAGATGTAATTAGTAAAGGATGACTTAAAATTTATACGACTCTAGATTATGAATTACAAAAAAAAGCAGAAGAAATAGTTGAAAAACAAACTGAAATTAATACAACAAAATTTAATGCAAAAAATGCTGCAGTTGTTACCTTAGATAATAGAGATGGTAGTATAGTGGTTATGGTTTGATCAAAAGATTATTTTGATGAAGAAAATAAATGAAATGTAAATATTATAACTTCAAAATTACAACCAGGTTCAACATTTAAACCTTTTGTATATTCTATTGCAACATACAAAAATGATATAGGATCACATACTCCTATTTATGATGTTGAAACTCAATTTCCTTGATATAAGCCTCAAAATTTTGATGGAAAGTTTAAATGAAAAATGAACTTTTCTACAGCATTAAATGAAAGTAGAAATATCCCTGCTATCAAAATGTTTTACTTAGCTTGATGAGAAAAAGCAATTGTAAACTTTATGAAAAGTATTTGAGCTGCATCATTAAAAGAACATGGTCAATATTGAGCACCTTTAGCACTTTGAACAGGTGAAATGACTCCTTTAGAATTAGCAACATCATATTCTGTATTTGCTAACATGTGAGTAAAAAAAGAAATTTCACCTATATTGAAGGTAGAAGATAATAAATGAAACATTATTTTAGAAATATGAAAAAATAAATGAGATCAAATTATCTCTAAGTGACAATCATATTTAATGAATAATGTGTTAAGTAATTCATCTACAAGACCTCAATTTTGGAATAATTATTTAACTATAAATGGAAGAAAAGCCGCTGCTAAAACATGAACATCTACAAAACAAACAGAAAAAGATTGAGTTAAGATAATATATCCTACTAACTTATGGACTACATGATATACTCCTCAATATACAACTGTTGCTTGGGCTTGAAATACGGATTGATCTAAATTAAATTTTAGTTGAAATGGTTTAGAGTGAGCTTGACCAATATGGAAAAATACTATGGAAGTATTACATAAAGGTGTCTCTATAGAAAATTGGTCAAAACCATCAGAGATAAAAGAGGTAAGCATATCAGATATTTCATGATTTTTACCTAGTCCCGAAAATATTAATAATACTTTCATAGTAAAATCATTATTTTTAAATAAACCTTCTAAATACGATTATAGTTTCAAAACTATAGAAGTTGATGCTCTTTGTAATGGATTAGTTACACATAAAACACCAGAAGCTGCAAAACAAAATGTAACATTAGTACAATTTAATTCACTACTACCAGGTAATTCTAGTTGGGAAAATCCTGTACAAGATTGGGTTAAATCATGAAAAGCTGCAGAAAAATATGGTAATATATCTAATTTAATCACAAATTTTTCAGATAAAGAGTGTGAAAGATCAGAATTAGAATCAAATATTAATATAAATTCTTTAACTGATACTGGTGATGTATTTACAGTATGATTAAATACTATAAAATTTGCTTATAGAAGTACAAATCCAATTATAAAAATAGACGTTATATTAGAATGAAAAGTTGTAGATAGTATAAAAGTCGATAATAAAACAGAATGAATATATGAATGAATAATTTCGCTACCTTTTGAATACGAAAATAAAAAAGTGAATATAACTTTTAGAGCCGTAGATAATCAATATTATTCTGAGTCAGAATCAACTCAAATATATATACTTTGAAAAGATGTTATTAAGCCTGAAATTATAATAAGTAATCCTAGTGATTTAAGTATAAAATTATATAATGACTGATTTTTTAACCTAAGAGGAGTTGTGAATGATAGATCACCTATTAGAACTATTAATGTTTATATAGATGATATTAGATATAAAATAGGTATACCTTGACCTGAAATTGTTTTAGAAATTTCAGCAGAAGGTTTAACAAAATGATTACATACTATTAGAATAGATGCAATAGATTATTGATTTAATAAATCTAGTAAGTTAATTAAATTAGAAATACTTGAAAAATAAAAAAAATAATTCCTGAGGGAATTATTTTTTTATTTTTCATTAAATGTTCAGAATATTTTAATATCTGTATTAATAATATTAAAATTTTTTGGTAGGTTATTAAAATTCAAGCTATCCATTGGTAAGTCTATAATATTTCAAGATGCTTCATCTATTAAGTGTATATGGTTTCATATATTAGTTTCAAAATAGGCTTTTTTACCTATTCAAATTACTTTTTTTAATTTTCATTTTTCTAATAATTGTTCTACGTTTCTGTATATAGAAGACCTCCCTATTTCAGGATATTTTTCTTGTAAAAAACTAAAAATCTGATCAACTGTTAAATGTTTATCAGTACATATATTTATAATATCTTCTGTGTAATAATGAGTTTTCATAAAGTTTTTTTATATATAATTAACTCAATAATATATAAATATAGCTAAAGTCAAATATAAATGAGAATTATTCTCATTTATATTTGACAGATGAATAAAATTTAATAGCATATGATCATGCAATAAATACATTGCTCTTAATAATTAAAAAATATGATTATGGAAAATTTTGAATTACCACAACAAGTAAAAATCGATACACAAGCTCCTGCTTGGGAATTACCATACTATGATCCTATAACTGATACTGATTCTACTATTTCTTCTGAAGATATGACTGGTAAATGGCATGTAGTATTCTTTTATCCTGCTGATTTTACTTTTGTTTGTCCAACAGAATTAAAAGATATGGCAGAAGCTAAAGGTAAATTCGATTCATTAAACGTTGAAGTACTAGCTGCTTCTACTGATACTGTATTCTCACATAGAGCATGGGTTAGATCAGAAAAATTAATGGAAAACTTCCAATACAAAATGTTATCAGATCATGGTTTAATGTTATCAGAATTATATAATATTCTAGATGACGAATCTGGTATTGCCGGTAGAGGTACGTTTATTATCGATCCAGATGGAATCTGTAGAGGTATTGAAGTAACTTCAGGACCTTTAGGTAGAAATTCAGATGAACTTGTAAGAAAAATCGAAGCATTACAATTCATGAGAGAAAATCCTGGTACAGCATGTCCTGCTAAATGGGCTGTAGGATCTAAAACTCTTACTCCAAATATCAAAATAGCAGGTGAAGTTTTCGAAGCTTTACAAGATTAAATAGCTAGTAATATAAAAAAGATCTAAATTTAATTTAGATCTTTTTTATTAATTTATTTTTAATAAAATATTTTCAAATTCTAATAAAAAATCTTTGTCTTCGGTTCACATAAGTTTTCAAGATTTCATTTTTTTATCTAATCATATAAGTTCTATATAAAATTTACTTAATTTATTAAAACTTAATTTATAAGATTTATTAATTAAGAATGCTTTATTTCATAAATCTAATATTTGAGCAATCTCTGATTGTGATTTTTTTTTAGATTTTAATTTTCAAATAAATACATTTGTTCTTAAATTTGCTAATAAATTATTATAAAATGCATAAATACTTGTATCATTTAATATAATATTTAGTTTTAATTTAGCAGCTACTAAATTCCTATTAAGGATATCATCTATAAATTGAAAAATACTTTCTTCTAGTTCAGGAAAAATATTATCTGTAATATCATTAACTTCTATTATATTTTTTGTAATAAGAAGTTTTTCTATTTCAGAAGCTATTTTTTCAATATTATTAGATTTGAAAGCAATTAATTTTTGTAGTGCACTATCTGAAATTTTTCATGAAAATCTATTTCTAAGTATAGAATATGATTCATCTGCAGATTTAGAATTAAACTCTCTTAATTCTGCTATCTTGTTTATATATTTATATTGTTTTGATCTCTTGTCAGGATTAATACTATATAATAGTAATATATTTCATTCTGGCAGTTTATCTAAAAGTGTAATAATATAATCAATTTTATCATTTATTTTAGATTCTTTTGTTCATATTTCAAGTTCTATAATTATTAATTTTTTTTCTGCTAAAAAACTCATTGCAGATATATTTTCACTCAGGAAATTATAATCAACATTCACTATATCTTTTATATGAGCCAGATTAAAATCTCAAAATTTATCTATAAATTTTGTTTTCCATGCTATTACTTGTGTAGAAACGAGATAATGTGAATTTCAAGTAAAATGATATATCATTATATTTTAATTATATCTTTAAGTTTTTTAGTTCCTTTAGTGTCTATTAATTTGAATACTTCTAATACAGACTGCAAAGAACGTTTTAGATTTAGTAAATCTCTAGGATTTGTTCTATTTAATGCAATTCTATTGAGAATTGAATCAATATCTGCAACATAAGTTAACTGTTCTCTCACAGCCTCTAATAGTATCTTATTGTTGTAAAATTCTCAAACAAAACTATTTCTAGTATTTATTTCTTTGACACTTTGGAGTGGTTTTATTATTTGTTCTCTTAACATCCTATTCCCTGCACTCGTTTTTGTTTTATTTAAAATTCATACAAGAGTTCAAAGTGTAGATGATTTTGTTGAAAGATTATAAAGTAAGTCTAAACTATAAATAGTAGATTCATCTAAATTCATAAAAGAATCGAAACTCATGTAACTAATCTTTTGTAAAAATTTCAAATCAGTTTTTTGATTATTAGAAAGATAACTTAATAATAATACTGCTGAATCAATAGAATTTTGTTTATCTTCAATTCAAAATCAAATAAGGTTTTTAACTCAAAAATGGTTACATAATAATTGTTTTGTATTTTTATTATTTTCATAAAAATAAATATTTAACCCATATTTTTTTTCTAACACATCTTTTATATCAGTATTTCAAAACAAAGATTTATCTAGAATTACCTCTTTAGGTGATATTTTATAGAGTTGATTTTTTAAATCATCAAATTGCTTAAATTCTCATGTATACCAATTATTAGAATTAATATCTAAATAACTGATTCAAAATCAATTTTTAGACTCTGTAATTGATAATAATATATTAGAATTATCTACCTTACTATATTCTTCTCATTCGAGTTCCAAAGTAGATGGAGTCACTATTCTTACTATTTCTCTTTTTACTAATCATTTTAATTTAGGATCAGATACTTGCTCTGCTATTGCAACTTTATAACCTGCATTTATTAATTGAGGTAAATATTTAGCTTTTGCATGATATGGTATTCATGCGAGTGGTACTGGATTTTCAGCATTTTTATTTCTTGATGTTACAGATATTCACAGGATTCTATTAGCTATATGTGCATCTTCTCAAAATAATTCATAAAAATCTCACATCCTAAAAAACAAAAGAGAATCTGGTACTTGTTTTTTTAAATCATAAAATTGTTGCATTGCAGGAGTAATACTCATAAGTTTATTTTAAAACATATATTTTTTTCTAGATATTCTTGAATACTTAGATTTTTCTTCAGTATAACGAGAAATATTTAATAAAATTCATAAAGCTATCATAAGTGATAATAACGAACTTCATCAGTAACTAATAAATGGGAGTGTAATACCTGTGAGAGGCATTATATTTAAGTTTACTCATATATTTATAAATGCTTGTAATAAAATCCGTGAAGAGATTCCTACTGCTACATATTTTGCAAATAAGTCTTTTACACGTGATGCAATATAAAATCCTCTGTATCAAATATGTAAGTAAAACATAATAAGAATTAATCAACCTGTGAATCATAATTCTTCGATAATAACTGAAAAAATGAAATCTCATTGAACTTCTGGTAGATATCAATATTTTTGGATTGATTTACCAAAACCTAAACCATCAAATCATCCACTTCATATAGTAATAAGGGAATTTCTTATTTGATCTTTACGACTATCTTTTAATGCTTGCTTTATAAATAAATTTTTATTATCTCAGGCAAATGTATCGATTCTCTGAGTAATATAACCTAATTTATTTTTTGGAATTCATGTTTCTTTATCATAATCTCAAATAAGATAAATAGAAGTTGCTAGAAATAATGATAAAAAAAATGTTAAAGCTAAATGTTTTATATTTGCTCATGCATAAAAAAACATTATTGCAGATACTGGAACTATTACTAATATTGTTCAAAAGTCTGGTTGTAATCAAACTAATAATACTATTAATCAAATGATAGATAAGTAAGGTAGAAATCAATCTTTAAAACTTTGTAAATATCACTTATATTTTTTAAAGAATGCTGCTAAAAAAATAATTAATGATATTTTTAAAAATTCTGTTGGTTGAATAGTAAATGGTATTCAAGGAATTGCTAACCATCATTTAGCTCACCCTAATTTGGTTCATACAATTAATACAATAACCAATAATAATAATGCTAGTCAAAATATATGTTTTGAAATTTTTTCAAAAATACTGTAATGAATTTTAACAATAACTCATAAAACAGTCATTCCAACTAATACATGAGCAATATTTCTTAATACATAAAAATGATTATATGCTTCTGTAATATAACCATTTGCAGCCATAGAAGATGTCACTCTAAAAGATGGATAAACTGATACTGATGATATCATAATCATTCAGAATATAACTAGAGCTAAGACAGTAAAAAATAATTTATAGTCTACAAATTTTTTCATGTAGATATGATTAAAAAATAGATGATTTATATGCGTTATAATATGATAATGTTCCTGGGAAAAAAGTTTCTAATAAACCGGTCAGAAAAAACACTATTAATAATATTATTATCCCCGTAAAATCAAGTGGTCAAACATTTGTAGGTATTAAATCTTTTATACTATTATATAGTGGTTCTATAATAGATTTTAAAAAATTAGGTTTAATATTTAATCAAAAATTTGCTAACCATGATAAAATAATATCAAAAATTATTAAATATTTAATTAAGTCTAAAAATATATATATTGAAAATGTGAAATTCATGTTTCTATTTAATTAATTTATTATATCCATCATTAGCAGCTGATTCTTGTGCTTTTTTCTTACTTGATCATGTTCATGTTCAAACATGTTTTTCTTCTAAGTAAACTCATACTTCAAATATTTTATCATGATCTGGTCATGATTCAGTATGAATTTTATAAGTTGGTGTTATCTCGAATTCTGCTTGTGAGTATTCTTGAATAATGGTTTTATGATCTTTAGTCTTATTATTTTTTAATATATCATCTAATGTAATATATATATATTTATTAACAAATTCTGAAGCAACTTCTATTCATAAGTCTAAATAAATAGCTCCTAATAAAGCTTCTACAACGTTTGCTAATAAATAATCATTAGATCTTCAACCTGACATTTCTTCTCCTTTACCTAATAATAAATATTCTGGTAATCATATATTTTTTGCTACTGATGCAAGGTTTGTACCTCTAACAAGAGCACTTCTTATATCAGTAAGTTCCCCTTCAGGTTTTTTCGGAAAATCATTATATAAATTTTTTGTAATTGCTAGCTCTAAAACAGCATCTCCTAAAAACTCTAATCTTTCATTATGTTCTGGTGCAAAGTCAGATCTTTCGTTCACAATTGATCTATGAATGAAAGCTAAAACATAGAGAGAAATATTTTTATAATCTATATCTAGCTTATTTAATGCAATTGATATTTTATCATGCATTATTTTACTGTTTACAGCTTTTTCAGTAATAACCAAATGTTAAATTTTAATAAATAAAATATACTTATAAATTAAGGTTTTTCCTTCAAAAGTAAAGAAAAAAATAGCTATTTTTTTAAATAAATAAATAAAAAAACAATATATTAAAAATATATTGTTTTTTTATAAGTATTCTATTGATTAAAAAAATGAAAAATCATTAGTTCATTCAGGATTTTTACTTAGTTCTTTAAGTACGTCATGATTTTCGTATACATTATTTAATACACCATTAACGATTTTTTTAGCTGATTCATCTCAAAATGCTTTTGAAATTTCTACGGCTTCGTTAATAGATACTTTAGCTGGTATTTCTTCTGTAAGATGAAACATTTCAGCTAAACCGATAAATATAGGCAAAACATACATTATATTCATGCTTGATAATTCGAATTTAGGTGCATACTTAGAAATAATCTCTAAATAAAATCATTCATTTTTGAGTATTAATTCTGACATTTCATTATAATAAACTTTATCCATGTCAAAATTGAATACACTATCATAATATGATTCCATAAACAGTTCATCATCAAAGTTTCAAAAAGACATAGCATATAACTTTTGAAACAGTAACTTTCTAGTTTTTTTACGATTTAGTTTCATTTTGTTTATATGTGTAATGATATTTGGTCACTAAAAAAATAGCATAATTAAATTATGCTACTTTATTATACTCTAGTAACTTTTTTAGTTTTAACTTTAAGAACTTGTCTTCCGTTGTAAGTACCGTCTTCAGCAACAAAGTGTGCTAATCCGTTTCCTTCTTTATTTAAACATACTCTATCTCTAAGTTTTTTAGCAGTAAGTTTAATCCAGTTAGTTGTTCTAGTTCTAGATCTTGATTTTGAATGTTTCTTTTTTGGTGCAAATGACATTTTTCGAAATTTATTATATAAAGAGCAAAATTCACGAGCGATATTCTATAATTTTTAAAACAAAATGCAAATTTAATTTGAAAAAAAATAATCAACCGGTAAGATGAATATATGAATTATTATAATTATTTATTTAAAATATGCAAAAAATATTGATAATAGAGGATGATAAAGGTATTTCTACATCATTGAAACTGTATTTAGAAAACTCAGGTTTTGATGTATATCTACATGATACATGAGCAGAAGCATTAGAAAAAATAAATATTTTAAAACCTAGCATAGTAATTCTTGATATTAATTTACCTGAAAAAGATTGAATTGATATATGTAAAGATTTGAGAATATATTCAGAAATTCCTGTAATTATGTTAACAGCTAGATCTAGTGAATTAGATAGAATTACATGATTAGAAATTTGAGCAGATGATTATATAGCAAAACCATTTTCACCAAGAGAATTATTAGCTCGTATAAATACTATTTTAAGAAGGTCGAAGACAGGTGTTAATAAAGATAAATCTAATTATATAACTTTTCAAGATATTAGCATGGATATCGATAAAAAAATCGTTCAAAAATCATGAAAAAATATTAATTTAACATGAAATGAATTCGATATTTTAAAGAAAATATTAGCAGAAGATGGAAAGATAGTAAAAAGAGAAACTTTAATGACAGAAGTTATTTGATATGATCAATATTTATATGATAGAACTATTGATACACATATTAAAAATCTCAGAAGAAAACTCGATCATAAAGATTTAATTCTCACTGTTAGATGAGAATGATATAGATTAAATAAGTAATAATGACTATAGCAAATAAGTTTATAATTTCACTCATGTTGAGTATATTTTTTATAGCTGCAATTAATATTGTAGCATTTTATGCATTTTATACTTCTTATTTAAAAGTATATTTTGCAGAAAAAATTAGCTCAAGAGAAAAAATTACAGCTGAATATATTAATAATATAATTGAACAACAAACATTAGATGATATATGAAGTATATTCTCAGATACAGAAATAGAAATTTATGAGCAATTTGAGTTAAATAATTGAGAACTTGAACCAAATGAAATAAATAGTAACCTCGTTATAGATTTACTTCGTAAATATGGTGTTGGTAGTAAATTAATTGAGCAAATTATTCCAACTGATAATTTTTGAAAAGTATTAGACTCAATTAAAGATAAAGATTCTCCAGAATACAGATTTATAAATAATTTAACTATTTCTATAATATTAACAAATATATTTGCTATATCTGTTATTATTATAGCTGTAATGGTATTTATTAAAAAAACTATTTCTCCAATACAAATTGCTACTGAAATTATTAAAAAATCAAAACCTTGAGAAGATTTTAGTAAAATAGATTATTATAATAAAAATGATGAAATTTGATTATTAATTAATGCAATAAATAATCTAAATAGTAAACTTCATCTACAAGAAAAAATACGTTGAAGATTATTAGCAGATATATCACATGAATTAAAAACTCCAATAACATCAATACAATGTTATTTAGAATGAATTTCAGATTGAGTAATTAAATTAAATCAAAAAAATCTAAATTCTATTACTGATGAAATGAAGAGATTGATTTCAATGGTAAATAAAATTATGGAATATGAAAAATTAGAAAGAGAAAAATTAGAACTTCATACAAGTGATTCGAATGTATATGATTTAATTACTCAAGTGGTTGAAACCCATAAAAAAAGACTTAAAGAAAATAAACAAAGAATTAAAGTTAATTGAGATATTAATCAAATATTAGAATTAGATACTAGTTTATTTACACAATTAGCACATAATCTCATTTGAAACTTTCTTAAATATGCTTGAAAAAAAACAATATTACGAATCAATATAACTAAATCCTTCATTGATTTTTCAGATGATTGAAAGTGAATTAAAGTGAGTGAGGTTAGCTTCTTAACTGAAAAATTCTACCAAGGAAATATCGAAAAATCTTGAGATGTTGAAGAAAGATGAATAGGTGTAGGTTTAAGTATTACTAAAAAAATTATTGATTCTCATGATTGGAGATTTGAAATTAAATCAGATACTGATAAATGATTTAGTTTCAAAATTATAATATAGTCTTCACAAAAGATTCACATTAAAAACTATCTATTCAAAAAATAAAGAATATACTATAAGAGAATTAGGGAATCAAATAAAAAGGTTAAAGCCAAATACTTTATTATAGAGATTCTCTAGTTTTCTTTTTTAAATATACAATAATTAATATGAGAAAAATCTTAATAATTATAGGTATATTCTATATAACTCTAATAAATACAAGTTTTGCAGAATCAGGACAAGTATTCAAATGAAAAAGCATAAATGAAATAAAACAAGATATCAATAAATTATATATTGATAGAAATAATATTCATAATGAATTAACAATATTAACGCAAGATAATAATTTTATATCTTATTTAGTTAATAATTGATTTTTTCGTGATAATATTAATAAAGATGAACTCAAAAAAATAGAATTACTTATAAAAAAATATAATAATAGCTACAATATTACGAATAATACCCTTTTAGAAAAATCAAAAAATCTAGAAGATATTTATCATGAAAAAAAATATTTACTTGAAATTAAAAAGAATCTCTATCAAGGTTTAATTACTTATGTTAAAAAAGATCGATTTAATGAATATTTAGATTTTATTAAATGAGATGCTTCAATACTAAAAAGAGAAAGTGATGTAAAGTATAGTCTAATACAAAATAAAGAAGTATTAACTACTAAAGTTACTAAATTAGAAGAAAAAATACAAAAACAAAGAAAAATAATGTCAGTCAAAATTAAAAAAATTGTCTCACTAAAGATTAATGAAAAAATAGATAATATAAAAGTTAATCCTAAATTTATTTGATTATCTAATGAACTTCAAGCTCAAGTGATAATGAAAACTATAGAGAAAGTAGAGTTGAGAATTGAAAAAACAAAAATGTTAAATAATCAAGATACTATTCTTGATCAAAAGATAGAAGTATATGAACTATTACATTTAAAATTAATGAATTATTATAATACATTAAACATAAAAAAAGAATGAGATTAATTTCATTCTTTTTTTATGTTTAATTTATATCTTCCAGTTAAAAAATTGTTCTAAATCTAAACGTTCATCATCATATTTAAATAATTTCCCATCTTTTTTTAGCATTGCTAAAACTTCATCTACTATTTTTACTGAAACATTTTCTCAATATAAATGTTGTTTATTAATCATTTTTTTATTTCAAATAGCTCATTTTACTATATCAAAAATAAGATTTGAATTTATTGGAGGTGCTATAATATTTGTACCATCTAATATAGTTTCTGTTCTATCTGAACCAAATCTAACAGTTACACATGGTACTCATACTATATTTGCTTCTTCTTGCATAGAACCACTATCTGTTACAATAGCTCATGCTTGAGAAATCATATCTATTACTTCTGCGTGATGAGCCAAAGCAGGACCATAAGCAAAATTTTTATGATATTTCTTCTTTAATTCTTCGATATCCTCTCTTAAACCATATTTATCTATAGCAAATTCTGATGCATATAATCCCAAGAAACATACATAAGTTCAATCTTCAATTAGTTTCTTAATTCCATAATAAATAGCCAGAAATCTTTCTTTCTTTTCTGTATTTTCTCTTCTATGAATTGTAATAAATAAGAAATCTTGTCATTTCATATTAGGGTATTTTTCGAATGCTTTTGAATTAATAACTTTAGTTTTAGATATTTCAATAGCATCTACAATCGTATTTCAAACAACTTTTATATGTTCTTTAGGAAAACCTTCGTTTTTAAGAGTTTTTTTATAGAGTTCAACTGGTACTGCAAATAAACCTGTACTAGCTTCAATTCATCTCGTATCAAATTGTTCAGGATATGGTTCTATACTCCCCTGTTCATATAAATTAAAATCTTGTAATAATTTATAATAATCTTTCCAGTTAAAATTTCATTTATCATAATTTTTAAACAAATTATGATAAAATTCTTTACTTGGAGTAAATGTTCTAATACCAGCTTCAACATGAACTACCGCAAATTTATTTAAAAATGCAGCTTTATCAGCAGTTGTAGCTGTCATAGTATCACCATGAACATATGGTACTGGTATTTTTTGATAATTTTCAGAAAGGTCTACTAAAAAATCTCATAATCTTTCAATAACTAATGAGAATTTTTTGTGAATTTTACCAAATATATTTAGATTTATATCAACATCCATTCCAAATTCAGTAAGAACTCATTTACTTAAGTTGTAATCATAATGTTGTCCTGTATGAACAAGTATAACTAATTCCCCTCTAGCTTTTAGTTCTAAGTATAAAGGAGCTTGTTTTATAATATCTGGTTTCGTAGCAATCATAATAATATGTGCATACTTTTGTGAACTATTCTGTATATCAAACCAAAAATTTGGTCTAACAAATATAGCATTGTCTTCTTTGTTATCTAATGTCATTCTATTTCATTAAAAATTAACTAAACTAATTATAGAGTTTTATAATAAGTTGCAAGTGAAAGTATGAAGAAATATTGAATTATTATTATAAATAAATATGAAAAAGTATGACTTTTATTATTATCCTATTTAAGTTAAATATTTTTATATAAGATAAAATTAGCTAGTAAAATTAGTATAATAAAATAAGAATATAAAAAAAATAATGAAATATTCTTATATTAGATCTATTCGATAATAAATTTATATAAAAATAAGATCTATGAATATAATGTCAATTAAGTCTTAAATATCATTCAAATAAAAATACATATTGCTACTAATATAGTTATAATGATATCTTTTTTTTCTGGTATTTCTTTTAATATAAAATATCCAAATATATATACAAATACTAAATACAATAAACTAATCAAACTCGTTGCTACAACTCAAAGTGTAGTATACATAGTTAATGCTAATATAATTGAAACAATACCTATACTATTAGCTGTAAACAATAATCCTGAATATTTTTTAGTTAATAATTTAAATTGTCAGAATTCACGTTTAGATATCATCATAATTAATGATAATACAATAATTATGATTGATTCTACAAAATACATTGTTTGTGGATTAAACTTTGTAAGTAAATGTAAAATAAAGAATAGTTGTGTTGATTTTATGGTAGAGGATAATAATACCATTAATGAGTATTTATTGATTTTTAGATTTTTAAAATCAATTGATGTGATAATAACAATAAATGAAGCAAGTAATGCCATTAAAAAAGTAATGAAATTAGCTCTCTCTGTTGTAATAAATAAAAAAGCTATAATTACAGGGAAAATCTGAAATAACATGGCAAAGGGTTGTAAAACAGAGACCTTTTCATTAGCGTATGCAACTCTTCTTAGAAAGTATGTAAAATATAAAGCAATAGCAGATAATAAAAATAATATCCATTCAATATAACTTAAATTAACTTCATTAAAGTTATTATCTAGAAATCAAAATATAAAAATAACTCAAATTATAGATAAATGGGCAGTCCTACTAAATAATGTTTGTAAATTATTTCAAATAGATTTATTCTCTAAAGCTAACTTTAATATAACCATACCAAGAGCTCAAAAAATTGATTGTAAAATTCACATAATAATTCATATCATAGTTTTATTATTTTATTTAAAGTATAATCCTAATCATATAAGTATAACAACTAATAATGATAAATATATTTGCTTATTTGAAGGAGATTCATTTAGAATAATTTTCATACGGTAATAAATATGATAATTTTGTTTTTTTAAGTATAGATAATTCAAAGTTTTGATTAAGTATTCTAGCAATAGCTACAATAATAATAATTCCTATTATACGATAATCACTTAATAATGAAGAATTATATGGTATGAATATTAAAATTGATAAGAAAAATAGGACTCATATAATATGAGAATATATTTTAAATAAATTTTGAGATAAATTATCAGAACTTTTTAATGATTTTTGTTGATGCACTTTTCAAGTAGATTCAAGCACTACTCAAATAATTCAATATAGAAGTGATAACATAATATTATTTAAATAATTCTCTAATAAAATTTATAAATGTACTCCATAAACTTAACTTAGGTTTTGGAAATTTTTTATCATGTATTTCATTAAGATTTTGTTTAACATCAATTGTATTTTCTTGTAATAATACTAAGTTTTTATCAAGCATTGTTAATAGTCATGAAAAAAGATTTACTCAAGCAGATGAATCAGGAACTATTTGTTGTCAGATTATAGTTAAAGCTGTATCTAATTTAATAAGAGTTTGTACCCTAAATATATCATCCGTCATAGCTCTGTAGTAATCATCTTTTGTAATCCTTAATTTGGCTGGTAAATATTTATCTACATCTTTAAGTTCTTCCATTTCATCTATTTTATCAAAGATTTCTCGTACATCATCTTGAGTTAATTCTTCCCCATCAGCTATATGTTCTGCTTGTTCTTTTGTTAATACTCCTTCTTCTACTAAATCATGTAATTTATGTAAATTTTCTTCAGTTTCTGTTTCAGTTTCAATATATTCTTTCATCTTTTTATGTTCAACTTGTTTTTGTTGAAATTCTGATTTTTCTTTCTCATCTATTTTTTTTTTCTTTTTTTCTTGTTCGTTATATGCTCATGCTTCAAATCCCATAAGTATGTTTTTATTAAATAATTTAATTAAATATATAGCTATTTAAAGTAATATCAAATTCATATTAAAATTACTATTAATGCTCTCCGATAAACCTCATATATATTTAGACTCATACTAATTAAAAATTTAAAACTTATTAAATTTATTTTTAAATTATTAGACTAAATATTTAAAATAAAATAATGTAATAATTACTTGTAATTAATTCAATAATTCTATATAATAAATCACGTACTTACTTTTTAAAAAAATATTATGGCTCGTTTTGTCGTACTAATGTTATTAGTGTTATTAACAATCTTTGGTTTATTAATTTGAGGAGCTGCTATAGTTTTCGTTTTAGTAGCTGATATTATATTAATAACTCTTTCTATTAGAATAGTTACTCCTAATACAATTAGAGCAGTAGAATTTCTAGGTAAATATAGTAGAATTTTAAGACCTGGTTTTCATTTTATTATACCTTTTTTAGAATGGACTAAAAATCAAGTATTATACAAAAGAAACTTTCCTGTTGAAGTTGAAGGTATTACATGAGATAATGTAACAAGTTACATTGGATTAAATGTAATATACTATGTAAATGATGAAGAAGATGATAGTAAGGATGGTAATATTTTTAAATCTATTTACAGTATAGATGATCCTAAAAATATGATGAGAGCTACTATTGATGAACAGTTAAGAGGTATGATGGTTACCTTTACTCATAAAAATATATTTGGAAAAAGAGAAGAAATTGGTGAAGAAATTGAAAAAAGATTAAGAGAAAAATTATCTAGTTTTGGTTTTACACTTGATTCAATTCAAGTAAGAGATGTAAAACTAGAATCAACAGTAATGCAAGCAATGAATAAAATTGTTGAAACTGAAAAATTAAAAGAAGCTGCATTAAATGAAGCCGAAGCTAAAAAAATAATGCAAGTAAAAGAAGCTGAAGCTGAAAAAGATTCTAAAATACTACTTTGAGAAGGTATGGCAGGTCAAAGAATGAAAATTGCTGAAGGTTTTAAAGAATCAGTTGATATGATTAAAATGAGCGATGATACACTTAATGCTGAAAAAGTACTACAATTCTTACTAGATTCATCTAGAATTGAAACTTTAGGAAATATTGGTTCACAAGATAATACAAAAGTTATCTATCTAAATGAAGATTTAGAAGGTAAAACTTCAGAAAGAGCTGCTAAATTAGTAGCTGGAAGTGAAGTAATGTAATTACAAAATAAAAAACACTCAAGAAATGAACTGCCCCCTAAAAAGTAGAGTGGAAATAAAAAAGACACTCTACTTTTTTTGTATATTAAATATAATACTAAAAAGAAGTAGAATATATTAATATTAAAAATAAATAATCATGTCTAAAATAATATATAGTACAGTT
>JAWUYB010000005.1:0-12137 GCA_034111025.1 Candidatus Altimarinota bacterium
GAATCTATTGTTAAGTTATCATTAAATACTCAACCTGATTGAGTAAATGGAAATACTCCTAATTTCCCGTTATGGAAATTCATAGTTCCATCCGTTCCTTCAACGAGGTATAGGTTATAATTATAATCAAAATTATTCCCAATTGGTCAATTATAGTATGCTTGGTTTTCGTATCTGATTTTAAATTCAAATGGTAATCCAACTCCTGAATATTGCATAAGAGTATTATCATATACAAATTCTCAAGTATTTAGATTAACTGGATCTCAT
This sequence comes from Candidatus Altimarinota bacterium, assembly GCA_034111025.1. Lineage (GTDB taxonomy): Bacteria > Patescibacteriota > Gracilibacteria > BD1-5 > UBA6164 > CAJXJP01. The sequence goes on from JAWUYB010000005.1 coordinate 271, forward strand.
TCTGTTCAAATATCAGAAACTTTATTTGATGCCTGTGAATCTGTTTCTTTTGAAATAGTATCTGAATCAGTTTGAGCTATAATAAATTCTCCTGATGAATCATTTAATATAGAATTAACTTGATTATTATCTTCTTCAGGATCAGAATAATCTTGTACAGGTCAAATAAAAGCAACCACTTCAAAATCTATTTCATTTATATTATTAGATCAGAAATGAACATAATCAGATTCTCTTGTATAATCATCAGTAGCTTTTAGTTTCCAATAATATTCTCCTATAGGAAGATTCAAACTAAATAATGCATCAGGTGAATTAGATATAATTGTTTGTTCAATGTTATCAGTTCATACATTTAGAACGTCAATTATAAAATATTGATGTTTATCAATATTTACATCTCATACTAAAATGAAATTTCAAAAATAGTCAGGAGTAATTTTTCAACCTAACTCAAGATCTACTTCTAATCTATTAACATCATCAAAGTAAATTTGACGTAAGTTAGTTGGAGAATCCAATTTTTCACTTACATCAATAATATTAAAATCAATATCATTGTTAGAGTAATTAACTACTTCACTAGTATTTCATTCGCTTGTTATTAACTTCGCTATAACACTAAATCAACCTCATGAAATAAATGGAATTTGTTTTTCATTAGTTCCATCAGATACATTTGATCAAGTCAGCGTAGTAATTAAATTTCATTCTTCATTATATATTTCAATAATTAGATCAACAGTTTCAGAAGAATTATTATTTACATCAGCAGATATAAATAAGTTTTGATTAGATAATGCAATATTTTTATCTGGAGTAATATCTTTTCTTACATCATCGACAATAGTATAAATTTCTAAATTAGTAGGTTCATTTAAATTAACTATTTCTTTATATAGTGTAAAATCTGCATTATTACTTGATCAAAAATAAGTAACTAAATCACTTTTTTCACCGTCATCAGCAATTGCAATAACATCCCAATAGAAATCTCATTCCTGATAAGGGAAAAGTACACTATTTTTTCATGTAGTAAATAAATCAGTTTCAATAGAATTAATTAATTCTCATGTTCATGATCTATCTTGATCAGATAATATTTCAGCAAATAATGGAGCATTTGCTTTATATATATTAAATCTAAATTTTACTTGTTTATTAGTGTTATTATCTATATCAGCTTCAAGGTATATCCCAGGTCAGACTTTAGTATTAGATAAAAAATCATGTCCATTCATAATAATCTTAACTCAATCAGTATTAAAATAGTACTGATTTAAATTTATTGGATTATTTAATACTAATTCTTCAGTTATATAAGAAAAATCAGCATTACTTCAATTATCACCAAATTGAATTATTTCACTTTTAACTCAGTCTATATTTTCTGAGTAAACTTCCCATTGATATTCTCAGTCATTTTCTATAGGAATAAATAATTCTGTTTCACCTCAATTGTAGAAATCACTTCTATATGTAGAAATTAATCAATTAGATAATCTAGTCACATTAGCAACTAGTTGTAGATCTGAAGATAAATTATTTACAAGGTTAGTAGATATAAATATTCAAGATCATGTTTGTAAGCTAGATACTTGAGAACTTAAATCTATATTAATTTTATTATTACTTTCATCATAATAAAATTGCGATAAATTAGTTACATTTTCTAAAATATCTTGCGCGTATCTATCGTCTAACTCTTGTAGACGTTGAGCTAGTAAATCATCATGATATATATTAGATTGATTAATGTCATCATTTAATCTAGTTACGTAGACTGTATTTATTTCATTAATAGTATTATTTAAATCATTATCAAAAAATATCGTTATATTATTAATTTCATTAATAAGTTCTTGATTCAATCATGCCGTAACTGTATTAATTTGTTCTTCTCTCATTGAATCAAGTATAATACGATTCTCAGTTAATGCAGCTTCAAGTCAGGCTATATTTCCTGGTTCTTCATTATTGAAATACTCAGTAATCATTATTTCATCCTGGGCTATCTGATTATCAATATCAGTATTAATTTGATTTATTAAAAATTCCAAATTCTGAGTATTGTTATCAGTAGCCATTTGTATATTATTTTGTTTTTCAGTACTGAAAAATTCATTAGCCATAGCAGTTTCTTGATCTTTAAATCATTGTAACTGTTCAGTAATAATCAAAATCTCAGAAGTTCTCATAGCTTCAACTTCATCTGTAATTATTTGTTTTTCTTCTTCATAAGAAAGTTCATTTCAAAAAACTGATCAAAAGATTAATCAGATCATCAATAGAATAAATGTTAGTAATATTTTTTTCATATATTGAAAATTAAAAATAAAAAAACTATAATTAAATTTTACTTTAGCAAAAGGATAAATACATATATTTATGTAAATAAATAAGAGGATTATTTGTGTAATCTTAACCATTATACAAATCAGACATTAACACAACATTAATTTTTGAGACTTTTTAATTTAATATGTTAAAAACTAATAATTACATTAGTAATATTCCTATATTAAATATAAATAAATATTATTTTATACATAAAAAAAAACATGACTAAGAGTGTAATCTTAGTCATGTTTTTTGGATTATATTTTTTATCCTCTCAATAATCGAATCTATCAAGGTAAAACTTTCATTTGTAAAATTGGTGGAGTTTATAACTCAACACTTGAACCATTTTTTGAAGGATTAGATGCGAAATTTAAGAAATAAAAAAAAGAGCCTAATATAGACTCTCCATCATCAGGATCATGTGGATCAAAGTTATCATCTATATCTATCAATATATTAAATGCTGAGAAATAGCTATCAAATATTTTTATGATTAAGACTCTATAATCTCCACTTCCTACAAAGTATACATCTGTGTTTAATTCTACAGATAATATATTTAAGTATTCTTGATACATCTGAGGTAGTTCTTCACTACCAAATTTATCATAAAGATCTAAAAACTGTGATTCAGATAATTTATGTAAACATATATTATCAAAATCTAAAACTATTACTTGTTGATTTGATAAGAAAAAAATCATTTCTTCTCTTTCGAAATCAAAAGTAATGCTTTTTCCAGTTTGATCTAGGTAATCTAAGCATGTTTCATTTTCCTCTAATTCAGTACCTCTTAATTCAATAACTTCAATATTTTGCAACATATTAATTACCTCGCTAACAATACTTAAGTATATTTTAAGTATTATTCAATAATGTCAAACTTATATCTACATAGGAATTAATTTATACAAAAAAAGCTTAAATTTCATAATAAAGTTCAAACTTTCACTGTTTAGGTATTTACTGGTGGAGTTTATAACTCTAAACTTGAACCATTTAATGATAGATTAGGTACGAAAAATTAAATCTATATATATTGAAAATTAACACTTTAGTTTAAAATTTTTAAAAATCATTTTATAGTATCTATATAAGTGTTACTTCAAAACAACAATATAATACTTAAAAATATAACAATCAGTGCTATTAAAAATTTAAACCGAATATAAATATCTTTAATAATACTAATTTTATAACCTATTTCATCAAAAAGTGTTCTATACTGTATTAATATATTAAAATCTTGATCAACTAAAGGCCCTCATTTTAAATATTTCAAATCCTTTTTAGGTATACTCCAGTTATGTTGTAATTGATATTTAATAGGTAATCATTCAATTGGCATATTATCATGTATTAATGGAAAATTTAAACATTGTAATTTTGCATCATTTGTAAATGCATACTTTAGCCACCAATACATAGAAAATACATTATGACTTTTATTAGGTAATATTTTTTTAAAACCCTTTTTATACTTATAAGTAATTTCAAATGTTTTAATGTTTATTTCCCAATCTTTATCAAAATTATTCACTAATTTTGATATAATTCTTTGTTTATCTGGAGTGTTTCAATTTTTCATGATTTTTTATTAATACAAATGGAATATCTCTCAATGATACAAATAAAGTGAAATATTCAAATAATTATTCACATCTTTAAATAATATGTTTATATTTGATTAATATTTAACTTTATAATCTTCTCTTTTTGACTTTTTTGTTAGTTATATGATAAAATATTATTATATAATAAAATATATAATATTATGCAAATAACAACTTTTGATTTATATTGAAATGAAAAGAGTAACAATCATGGAATAAATACATATCATGATGTCTTTTTTAATTGAAATGAATTAAAGTTTAAAATCAAAAAAGAAAAAAGAGTCTCAAAATTTGAATTAATCAATGTACTAAATAATTCCGAGTATAAAGTATGTCATAATTTCTATTGATATGACTGACTTAAACTTCCCTCTCTAAATAATCATAATACAAATAACATAGATACCTTACTAATTGATAGTTTAGTTTCTTTTAATAAAACGCATCACAATTTAAAAAAATCTATTAATAATGACCCATTAGAAGATGCTGAAACAACGTTTAAAGTCTTAAGTAAAAATTTCAAAAGATTCCATAATTACTCGCATGATCTGAAATCAATTATATATTCACTACTTATTGATTATCAAGAATATAATGATTTTTTCATTTTATATAATAATCTAACATGACAAAAATTAAACAAATTAACAAACATTCAAATACAAGATTCATTTAATAAATTATTACTTGTAAATAATACAACAAATCAAAATAGTCTTGAGTTATTAGCACATTCTATTAGTGATTCAAATATAAATTCAAAGTTATCTATAGCATATACTGCGATGTTTATTAGTCATAATACTATTGTACTAACTGATTTTATATTTAATCAGAATATTGAACTTAAAAATAAACTTAGAAATTTACTAAATACCTTCTATTCTCATATTTCAACTGATTTAAATAATAATATAAAAGAATATTTAAAAGAATTTTCTTGATTTGAAAGTTTTAGATGAAATACTCAAATACAATGAGTTAAAGCATGATTAGAAAATAAAGATTTTTTAACAATACTTTCTACATGAGGATGAAAATCACTAATCTATCAATTACCTGCATGGATTATATGAAATAAGCTATGACATCTAACATTAATAATAACACCTCTAAAAGCTCTAATAAAAGATCAAATAGACTGATTAAGAGATAAACAGTTTAATGAAGTTAATTATTTATCATGAGATCAAAATGGTATAGAAAAAGATATAATTTATAATAAAATTAAGTCTTGAGAAACTAAAATACTATTCCTAACACCTGAAGCTCTAAGAAGTGAAAAGATATTAGAATTATTACAAAATAGATATATATCAAGAGTTGTTGTAGATGAAGCTCATACATTAATACTATGGTGACAAGAATTTAGACCTGATTACTTTTTTATCAAATATTTTTTATGAGATATAGAAAAAAAGAACCTAAATAATAAAATAAATATTACACTTCTAACAGCTACTGCAACTGTTGATGTGGAAAAATGAATATTATGATATTTTTGAGACAGAAAAATTAAACTCATAAAAGCGAAAGAAATATTAAAAGAAAATATAAGATGAAGTGTTATACATATAGAAAAAAAAGAAGATAAATTAGAGATATTAATCAATAAAATCAAACAAATTAATGTAGAAAAAAATCCTACTATTATTTTTACATGAAGAATTAAATCAGCTATAGAAATAGAAAAACATTTACAAGAAGAATGAGTTAATATTAGATCATTTTATGCTTGAATGTTTTTAAGTGATAAAAAACAAGTTCAAGAAGATTTTATTTCTTGAAAGTTAAATGTAATTGTTGCAACTAAAGCATTTTGAATGTGAATTGATAAAGAAAATGTAAGATATGTAATCCATTATGATTTACCAGGTAATATTGAAGATTATACTCAAGAAATATGAAGAGCTTGAAGAGATTGAGATCTCTCTAATAATATTATATTCTATGAAAAAAAGGATATAGAGATTAGAATTAAGAACTTAGGATATAGTTGATTGAGATATTTCAATATTCAAAACTTCTTAAAATATGTAACTATTAAAGATAAAGTAGTACTTTCCCCTAGACAGATTGCTATACAAAGTTGAATCAAAACTGATAGAAAAAATTGGGTTACAGATACTAAAATATTATTAAGTTTTTTAGAAAATGAAAAATTTAACGGTATGAATATCTTAAACAGAAAATATGATAATACTTATGTATTGTTTAATAAAATAGAAAATAAGATGTTAAATAATTGTTATATTATTATTGAAAACGATCATCTACTTAATAATGAAGAAAAAATATTAGCTAAGGAAATAGTTAACAAGATAATTGAGCAAAAAAAGGCTATCGATCTAAATACATTAGAAGAAAATTTCAAAGATGATTTAGGGGAAAATTTTGAATACAGGAAAGCAAAAATGCATAAAATCACGAATAAGATTAAATCATTAAAAATATTATCAAAATCTGAAGATAATGAAGAAACAGATATTGTTATTGAAGCATGAAATCTTATTAAAGAAGAAAAATTTAGAAAAACAATATTTAACACATATTTAAATAGAGTTAAAAATATCGATACATTTGAAGAAACTAATAGCCAATCAACTTTATATGATAAAGTTAAAAATTATTATTTATTTAAAAATATTATTACTGAAAAAAAATGAAAGATAATAATAAAAAATAAAGCTAATCTTTTAAGTCACTATAATTTAAGTACTATTGAATCTAAAATAATATTAAATTATCTTTATTCAAATAACTGAAATTATTCTGAAAAAAAATCAGTGAATTTAAATGATCTATTAATACATATTCAGAAAAATTATAAGAACAATTATACAATGAGTGAATTAAAAGAAAGATTATTTTTTCTTAATTCATTAGATTTAATAAGAGTAAAAAATGGTTTATTAGTATTTTTATCTAGATTCAGTATATATTTTGATGAAAACATTGTAAATAATCCTATGAAATTTAAAGAAAAAATTTTATCCGAAGGTTTTAAAACAGAATTAATTGAAAAATTAGATATATATAAACAAGTTAAGATAAATAAATTATTAGCACTTCAAAATATAGTTGAAATGCTTGAAAATAAATGAATTAGTGAATATACAAAATTAACAGAGTATTATTTTAATACTACATTAAAAGAATTTTCAGAACAAAAAATAAAGAACTTGAATTAAGTTCTTTATTTTTATTTACATAAAATCAAACGTATAAATACTATAATTATGCAATATTAACGATAAATTTATCAGATTCTCATATGATATGGTTATTTTCAGTAATCAAAAAACACTTAATCCAATGTCTTCAACTCCGTGATCACTCTTCTCCTACTCCATATCATTTAAGTTTACTATTGTATCATAAATCAGTATTAGCATTATTTATTTCTCATCTTTTATTTTTTACAAATCTATTAGATTCATTTGTAATTTGCCAAATTAATTTATTAGTTCACAAATTTTCATTAATCAAAGCATAAAATTCTAGTTTCATATTATTTGGTATTCTTACAGAGCTTGAAAAAAATGTCTCCTTATTATTATGTTTTGATATTTTTTTCGCAATAATATTAATTTTTTTAAGATTACATCAAAGATTATATCAATATTCTAATGGTTGTTTAGCATGATTATAATCATATAAAACAATACTATTGGTAGAAGATTTAATTATAAAATTTTCTCAAAATATATCTTTCCATTTTTCAATACTTTCATCTTCTTCTATTTCATCATATGCATCTATTATATTATCAGCTAATTCAATAAACCAATCTTTAAATTCCTGAAAATTTTCATCACTAAAATTTCTATCAAAATATTCTCATAGTAATCAAGGATTTTCTAAATCTAACTCAGATATGTAATTTATATCCTCTAATTCTTCTTTAAGCTTAATTGAGATTCAGTATAAAGTTGTTCATAAATCTATAAAATCATTCTCCTCTAATTTATCGATCTGTCTTCATAATAATAAAGTAAATTGTACAGATCTTATAATATCAGAGTTAATTGAATTTCTAAGATATTTAAATATTCTAATTGCTTCTTTAAGGTATTTAGACTTTGAATTATTAATTGATGTTTTGTTATTTTGTTCATTTATCCAATCTCTAAATTCATTTCATCATGATATTTCTATATTATTATTTACTCTATCTATAACATTCCAATTATCTTCATTATAAAACATTGGAACTAAATCCACATGAAATTCTCAATCATCTGAATCATATTGTATTCTGATAGCTCTTTCTTTTGATTCATCTAATTTATCAGCATATCTATCACTTGATTTAAAAATATCAATTAATAAATCATGATACTTATATTCAGTTGATTCATAATCACTATCATATTTCAATTTAATAGCTAGATCTACATCATAATCTCAAGTATCATCATCTTTATTCGGTTTTATAATAGTGTGGTATCAAAAACTTCATTGATAAGAAGTAGATAAAAGTTTATCTCATAATTTATTATTAATAAATTTTATTAGTGTTCAATCAATTGGGTTAACTTTCTTTTTAGCTTTATCTAACCTATTATTATTTATATTTATATATTTTTCTAAAAATTCTCTTAGTTTTTTATCATGGTTCATTAATATTATTTATAGAATAAAGTCTTTTGTAGAAATATTTTTTATATATTCACCAGATCACCTATCAAAATCATACAAAATACATTCAGGTCAGTTTCTATGGATAGATTGTCATAATTTAATCATAAAAGGTACTGGTAAAGTACAAAAAATATTAACTTTTCATGATTGTCATAGTTGTTTATCTATATTTTGCATTATTTTTTTTATTTTTTCTGAAAACGTAAACACTTGTGCTTCATTAATTAAAAAAGAGGTGTCTGGTCTTGAAATACCAAATTTTATATTTTTTTTACCATTACTAGGTATATTTTGTTCAGTAATTTCATGAGATATGTTGATAATTAAATTAATCTCTTCTCATTCATTACAATCTATTATAGGGTTATTATATCTATTTGTGATACTTTTAAATAATCATTTAATACTTAAAATCCATTTTAATGAGAAAAAACTTGTCCACGACCATGGATTTCAAGAAAATTTTGTTAAGTTATCCTTTAATTTTCTAAATCATTTTAAATGAAGGCTATCTTGAAAATAATATCATATCCAGAAAAATATAAATACCTCAGCTATTCAAAATACACATATTGGATTATATTTACCTTTCATATCCTTAAGTACTTGAATATTATTATTACAAAAATCTTTAGGACTTAATATTGATTTATCATAAGATAAGTCTATGCTTTCGTCATATATTTTTCCTGGATAAACTGCTTTAGATATGTCTTCTTTTTCTAATGGTATTGAAAAGGTTTTAGATGAGACAATTATTGATTTATATTTTTTTCATCCAAAAAAATAAAAAAGTACTGGTACTCAAAATAATATAGTTATAATTCAAGTTAATATAGTCGTTAAATTTGCTCCTATTGTAGAGTATAAACTTATTTGTGATAAAATTTCTCCTGTCATATATATATGATAAATTATTATAATATTTCTTAGTTAACCATAAACATAAATGATTATTTTTTATTTAAATATATGAATTATGATATATTAATCAATTTAATTAATAATTATTAGTTATATTAAATAATATCATATATAAATAAACACATATGAAACTTTGAAGTTCTATGTGTTTTTATTTATGTTATTATTATGATATACTAATACAATTAATTAATGCTATATGTGAGAAAGTTATGAATTAAAATTTAAATTAATTTGAGATAGAAAATTAAATAGTAAGATCTATGAAAACTATGATTGATTATCTAAAGATATTATTAGTTTTAGAGATTGACACTGAAGAATTGATTGAGAGAAAATTAAAGATTTTGATAGTTTTACAGATTTTATAGTTATAAAAAGAAACTATAATATTTATGATAATTGATCATATTTTCATATAACAGAGAATTGAACTGAAGTAGATATAGATAGCTTATTAAGAGATATAGATATTGAAGAATATCATAAGACTGGTTGATTTAAAGTTATAGAAGAAGATATAACTTATGAATTATCTAAAAAATTATGATTTATAAGTAATAAAATAGGATCGCTAAAATTTAAAAATTGAGAAGTGATTATTAACTGAGAAATATATACTGATTACAATCCAAAATATATTGATTCTATCTCTCAAGAATTTTTAATTTTAATATCTTCTTATTTTGAAACATACAAAGATAAAAATAATGTCACGGTTAATAATTTATATGATTTTTGTAATGAATTTAACAAAAACACTTTCAAAAAATTAAAAGAAAAACATATAAATAAAGATAATATTAGAAAGACTTATATTCCAACAATTAATAATAATATAAATAATCTTTATAAAAATGATAAAATATTGGAGATTAAATGATCGCTTATAACAGTACTTGCGGTATAATGGATACGTTTTTTATACTCCATATAAATCTTTTACTTACAACAAAATCCCCTTAAGTTAGCGTTAACGATAAGTTAATGCTAGCTTTTTTGAACTTACCGTTTACGATATCATTTTCTTTTCTGGTTTTTGAGGTTTGGCGTATGGGAACACTCCCATAATTCACGTCGCTTACTCTCAATACTTAGTTTAGATGATCAGTTATATAAAAAATTTACTGAACAAAGTGGTATAATATTTCACTTTAAAATATTGCAAACTACGATATACAAAAGATTTTTTCTTTTCCGTATATCGTCGGTTGTATATATGGAAAAGTGATAATTTTATACAGTCAATTTTATATATCTCTGTTATTATCGTATCTCGATCGAATACAAAATTACATATTTTCCCCCACTATCAGTAACTGTGGGGTAACTTTATAAACATGTTTATGTAATTATAGCTATGAATAGGGCTTAATTGCAGAAGAATTCTTTATAAGAAAATCTATTAATTTTTATAATTAATTTTAATCTTATGAAACTAAAAAAATCTGAAATATTATACTTCAACATTGATTATATAGAAGTATATTGAACTTTTAATAACATCGATTTGATGCTCGTTTGAGTTGATAATGATAATTCAAATAGTGTACAATTCTGAGAATTTAATCTAGATAAAACAACCTGATTAAAAAATCATGAATATAAAATAACATTCAAATACGATAATCTATCAGTATTTGCATACTACAAGTGAAAAAAAATAAATGATTCTATAACAACACGTGATTATTTCACAGTTTATTGAAGTGCTTTTTCTCAATTTGATAAAGAAGAAATTATTGAATTCATTAATATGTACCTTGTACCTGACAAAGTAAGTAAAAGTGAACAAATTAAACACTTAACTCTAAAAAGGTTTGATTTAGCTTTAGATATAAAAAGAGATATTGAAAAATGAATTCTTAAACATTTTAAAAATTTGAACCAAAAATGAGCTAAATTTTTCTGAAGTAAATGAGATATTGAAACCCATTATATAGGAGCATACTCAATACGTGATAATAAATGTTTTCTAATAAGAATTTATAATAAATTAGAAGATATTAAAAAGAAAGCTTTACAACACTTATATCCCGCTTATTTAAGTGAAATTAATGTTACTAGAGTTGAAATAGAATTTAGATCTGATATGACGAAATCTATAAAAATAGATTCCTTGTTTGATAATAGTTATCTTTTAAACCTAATGTTAGGATATTTTAAAAAACATACATCAATATTTGAAAATCTCAAAACATACGATGTTGCAAAACTGAAAAGGCTAAATAAAAAAATAAAAATAGAACAATTAATGTTTGATCAAGTTTTGAGGCAAAGATATATAAATGCCTTTCTATGATATGGGAAAAAAATATTGAAAATATGAGCCTGCCC
>JAWUYB010000006.1:0-22044 GCA_034111025.1 Candidatus Altimarinota bacterium
ATAGACTGTTTTTCTTTATGACTTAACTCTACTTTTGCAAATACATATCATCACATTGATAATAGTAATAAAATGGAAATCAATATTTTTATCATAGAATTTTGTATACAAAATAATTCATTGATTATATACCATTCTAAATATTTATCAACTATAAGAATATGCTATAGTTTTATAAGTTCTTTTCCTGAAGAATTATAAGTTGTATCTAAAAAATCCTGTAAATATACAGTTTTTACTACTGCACTTAAACATAGATCTATATATCTCTTTTCTGGTTGTATATTTTCATGTAATAATTTTATTTTTTTTCAATGAAATAAAGAATATTCTTTTGAAATAAATACAATTCATATACTAATTCTTTCTTTACTTTCATTATATATATCAATTTCTACTTCATTATAATCCCATTCTCTTTCTCTCATTTTTTTATAATTTTCATCACTTATTTTAAAATAACTAATAATCAACCATGTCTCAGGTTGTTTTTTAATATTGAGCATTGATGTATTATTATTGTACTTATTTTGAAATATATTATATCAAAGTTTATTAAAAATACGAGAATAATTTTTAATATATCCATATTGGAAACCATGTACTTTACAAGTTTTTTCTGCGGATTCTTCAGATAATAAGCTTCCATATCAAATAACAGTTTTCATTATTTGTTAATTATTTTTAAAATATTTTCTATTTCTACTACAGATTGTATTTCATATTTATCTTCGCTAGAAGTTGATATATGGATGAAGTCTATATTATTTTCTAAGGCAATTTCTCTATCTTTTTCTCAATCTCAGATAAATATAGTTCTTTCTGAAAAATATTCATCTCAAGTATAATTTATAAATTCATTAACATGTTGAGAGGATTTGAGTATATATGAACTTCATAGTATTTTATCAAAACATTTATGAATTCATCATTTTTTTAATACATCATTCGCAAATTTATCAGAATTTCAAGTAGATAAAAATAAAGTATAATTATTACTTAGTTTTTTTATTTTTTGTATAACTCCTGGAAAAAAATCAACAGTATTTTCTATCTGATTTATTTGAGAGTAAATAACGTCAGTATGTATTTGTGCTTGTTTCTTATCTCAATCTAATAATAAAGTTAATCATTCTTGAATACTCATTCATTGATTATTTTTTATTATATAACGTGCTTTATCTAATAATTCAGGGTCAATTTTTTCATGTATATATTTGTATATAATTTTACTAATTTGTTTATTTGATTGAATTAATGTACCATCTAGATCGAATATCAGGTATTTTTTCATAATTTATTTTATATTTAGTTTATTTAATATTTCCTGCATATTAGAAAATTTCGGGTGTAATATTCTATCCGGATTTATTATATACTTACTTGGAAAACTATTTAAATAGCTACTATTATTATTCCATATATCAGGCATTTTTTCAATTCATTTTTCATAAAAGTATTTTGATTCATTATTATATCAAAATTTATTTTCAATTAATTCTCAGCAATATAAATAATTTTCTATATTAGGATAATTATTTACAAGTTCATGACATTCAGGTGTTTTTTGTAATGAAAAATATATCTTATATAAATAATATTTTTCTGTATAAAAATTATTATCTGCTATTAATCAGCTAGATAAATCATAGTTATTATAATGATATTCTCAATAATAGGGGAATATATTTATTGCTTGAGTATATTTATCTTGAGTAATAAAAGCTTGAGACTGGTATTGATTATAAGAAAGATATCATCAAATAAGACTTACTATTAATGAAAATAGAATTATTATATTCATTAAAAATAGTTTATACTTTATTAAATTGTAGTCAGTATATTTAACTTTATATCATTTATCAAAACTATGAGTAGTTAAACTATATGTTAAAATAATTATAAAATAGATGTATCAGATAATATTTGGAAAATTAAAACACCAAAATATTATTACTAATAATAGAGAAATATTATACCAATTTTTAACTTTATAGAAATTATTTATTAACTTATAAAATCAATATCAAGATAATAAAAATATAAATACTCAATAATGGATCCAAATATTCAAAAATATATTATGCGGTCTATCAGCATTAAAGCCTATATTTTCATATAAATATAATTCACTAGACTTGTAATTATTAAACAATAATTTTAGGTTATCTCATCAAATTCAGAATAAAAATATTTTCAAATCTGAAAAAATTATTTTCAAAGATGTTTCCCATATATAGAAACGAGAAATAAGTGAATTAAGTTTTTCTGGTAAAAATATTATTAATATAATTCATCAAATTAATAAGCTAGATCAGATTAATAAAGTAAAAAATTTCAGTTTATTTTTACAAAATATTTCATAGGTTAAATAAAGTATTACTAAAAATATAGCAATAAATGACTTAGTTAATAAAAGAGTAAACAATAAAACAGTAATAATAATTCATACTATATATTTATAAGTTCATTTATTATTTTTTAATAAACTATAACTATATGGGATGATCATTATAAGTATTGCTGAAATATAATTTGGATGTCATAAAGTGGATACAATCCTATTTCATAAATCTCAATAATCATAACTTGGGATATAATATTCTTTTATTCAAATCACACTTAATATTGCTGTAATAAATAGGATAGTTTTTAGAATATATATTGATTTTTTTTCAGAAAAATAATGAAAAAATAATAAAAATAATAAAAATAAGTTATTTAAAAATATAAAACCATGTCACTTGTCAGTTCATCAAAACAATGATATATTTGGAATAATTGCTAGATAAGTTGAGCTTCATAATATCAAATATATTCAGATAAGTAAAAATATATTTTTCCCAAATAATTTAGTTTTTTTTATATTTTTAAAATTATTTAAAAAATATAAAAAAAATAGTATTGGAATTGATATATTAAATAACATCACTTTTGTGAACTCATAATTTCAACTAACTATAAGATTTTGATATCACAAATATCAAAATAATTGAGAGTGGAAAATAGATATTACTCATAGAATAAAAACTATTATTCAGAGTATAATATTATTTTTAATCATTAATTTGGATTAAAATATAGATAAAATATATATATGTAAATTTATTATAGTAATTTTTTATTATTATGTAAATATGATTATGAATAGTTATCCCATTTTAAAATAATATTAAATCAAAAAATGACTTAGAACGAGCTTCATAATCTAGTGAAATCATATTATAAAACACTGTTTTTCAAATATAAATTGATCACTAAAAAATAACTTTAAACAATAAAATTTCAACTTTGAATCCATTAACTACAGCATAATATCTTATTATATCAAGTATAATATATAACAGGAAATAAAATAGTATAATAATACTATTTTATGAATGTAATATTATTAGAAATGAGCATTTATAATGCTAATAAAAATTTACGAGATGCTAAAAAATATAAAATCAGCCTCATTGTTTAATTTCACTCAGGACTTTTTAGTAAGGGTTTTTTCTTTTACAAAAAAAGCTAAACATTATTGTTTAACTTAACTTTTTGATCATATATTCTCATTCTAAATGATATCATCTTTTTTCATAATAAGCTCTCACTCATACACCAGCAATAACAGCCATTTTTTCATATCAAGCTTCTATAGCAAGTCTTTCTGATTCTACTATAAGTTTTTTTCAGAAACCTAAATGTTGACCAAATTTAGTTCATTTTTCTCAAATTGACAACTGATCACCGAAAGTATGAATTTCTCTAATAAGAGCACATCATTCTAGTTCTGGTAATGCTTTGATTATTTCAATATTTTCACCGGGGAGTCTCAGTCTTAATAAACTAAAAATTGTTCTATCATTAGGATCTTCAAATGTAAGAAAATGTTCATGACCATCAGAAGCTTCATAATTATAGTTATGAAGTACTGCTTTTTTAGGATCATTTTTCCCAAATTTTATTTCTCTATGACGTACATCAATCATTTTTCTTCATTCTTTTTCTAGTTTTTGTTCTACGATTTGTCTAAGGTTAGCTAATTTACTACCCTCTAATATTTCTGTAGCTGGTATATCTCTATATGTTCTATTTAATCTAATATATTCAGGAATCATAGCTTCTAAGTCTGCTGTTAGATTTATGAGTGTTTCATCATCATAGGCAGTAAAACCTCAATCTTTCCAGATTTGAGTCAATTCAGACATATCTGTAACCATCATTGGATAGATTTTTAATTCATCAGGTCTAAATAATTGATTATCAAATATTTCTTGAAGAGATTCTCTATCTTTATCAGGTGTTGATCATAATAAGTTTGGCATCATATGTGCAACGACTTTCATTCATGCATCTTTGAGCATTTTTGTTGCAGCGCATGATTCTTTATTTCCATGACCTCTTTTGTTAAGTTCATTAATATCATCAAAAGTTGTTTGATATCATATTTCTACTCTAGTAACTCCATATGATCTCAATCTAACTATCTCTTCTGGTGTTATCCAATCTGGTCTTGTTTCAATTGCTGCTCAAATTATTCTACATCTTGATGTTTCATTTCTTTTTTTAGCTTCTTCTAAGCTAGAAGAAATCTTAGCTTTATATATTTCATTGATTTTAAAAGTAGCAAATCTATCTGTTGATAGGTCACTTTTTTCAATATGTTCTTTCATTTCATCGTAAGTATTGAAAGCATCATAAACACCTTTAATAAAATCTTCTTGATATTTTTTAGGATAAACTGACCAAGTACCTCAAATGATTCTTACATCATTTTTTTCTATTTTATGACCTGTTATTTCTAATGATCTGAGTCTATTGTGAATTTGCTTAATTGGATCAAACTTATTTAATTCTGCCCTCATTACAGCAGGTTCATTTGGTATATATGATTTTGGTAATCATTCGAATGTTGGACAATATACGCATTCTCATGGACAACCCCAGAATTTTGTCAATAATGAAATAACAGTAACTCATGATTGGCTTCTTACTCATCTCTTTCTTAGTATTTTTTTGAAAAATAAATCTTCTTCCATTTCTCCTGTAGCTATTAATTCATTGTATCTTTCAATTAATTCTATACTAGGAATTGGTTTTGCTAATTTATGAGTTCAATAAATTTTATTTTTAATTTTATGAAAAGCATCTTTTGTAAATTCTTCTCACAGTAATATTGTTTCATTTAATCAAGCGGTTAAAACTTCTTCAATTATCCCTGTTCTTTCTTCTGACTTGATTCTTTGCGTATGTTTATGATGTTCTCACATTGTTTTATAAATAATAATTATATATAATTTTTTGACTGTGCGTATTATATCGAAAAACATGTTTTTGCAAGTATAACTATACTTTTTTGGTTACTAAGTTTAATTAGTTAAATATGTCAATATATATAGTTAAAAAAGAGTCATATATGGATCTTTTTCATGTAGCAGAATTATTTAGTCTAGAAAACTAGTTAACTTAGTTTATTAATTAGCCATAATAAGAATATAAAAAAGCCTAGAAAGATTAAATTAAACTTTCCAGACCTTTTTTATGTTGTATTTTTAGATAAGATATCTGAGACTAAAACTAAAAAATGTGTGCTGATTTAAATAAATAAATAAATAAATAAATAAATAAATAAATCCTTTATAATAAACAAAAAGTATGATATAATATTATTGTTTATATATTTTTCAAACTAGTCAATCCATAACTATATGTAACTTCTTTTCTCAATGAAATTCATCAATATGAACAAAATCATTATTTCAAGAAAATAAAGCACTTATAGGTCATGATTTATAATTATCATTAAATATTAATAATAATCCTTTTTCTGCACATAAAGTTTCTATATGTCATTTATTTTCTTGGGATTTTCAGATTACTACTACTACTCATGATTTAGGCAGAGCATATTCTTGAAAATCATGTCATAGTGATGCAAATTCACTTGCTTTAAAAAGTACTATTCAAGTTTTTTCTGTATTATTACCTAAATTTGATAAAATATCTAAATTTAAATCTCATACTCACAAAGCTCTTCATTCAAATAATACTTCTTTATTTGGAAAATGTATTTCTTCTATATAACTATAATTTTTTGGTAAAAATCTTGCCTGTAAAATAGAGGTTTGCATAGTAGACCTACTAAAATTTTCACTATATACTTCACTTGTAATATATTCTATTTGTATAGGCTTATTATAATATTTTTCAAGAAGATAAGAAAAAATCGATATATCTTGTATAGTAAGTATATCTTTTACTTTATCCGCATCTAATTGATAATAAAACATTCATCATTCCATAAATTCATTTCAACATACTTTTCATATAATAGTTTTATCAACTATTGGACGAACTCATCATTTTGTAATTATATCCATAAGTCTTGGTACTCATTTTACAATTGTATTAATATATCATTTATCTCTAATACAACTAAATCAATCAGTTTTTTCTTCAACTTTTTCCTCCTCAATTAATTCTTGTAAGACTAATCACATTTGTTCTTTTTGTATTCAATTATTTTTTCTATATTCTATTGCTCTATTACTATTTACTGATTTATATACTTCTATAACTACTTTTTTAAAATCATTAATAGATGATAAATTTCCATCAAATTCAATAGATTCATATATTCATGCCCCTGTAGTATCATCTCAGTCCTCTGAATATACAGCACTACTACGAACCATTATTTTACGATTTCATATCCATTCATAAAATTGTTGTAGATCTTCTACTATATCTTCTCAGTTATTCCATTTATCATAAATTAAAACATCTACTTTTTTAAAATTGGGTATATTAAAACTACTAGACAATCTATAATTCAAAGAACATATTCTTTCTAATACATTTCTTATAATTGCTAAGTTTGCTCACTTTGCTCAGAATTTTTTTGTTTCTTCTCTTAATTCATTTATATCTAATATTCAAATTTTTTTTTCAAATTTTTCTTCAAATCTAACTTTTTGTAAAAAATAACCAATCTCTTCCATATATGGAATATTTGAATATTTTCAATCAATAAAACCTCTTCAGCTTAGTTCATAAAACATATCAATAGTCATATCATTTTCTCTATGTCCATCATAATAATTAAATGAATACTTATTAAATAATTCTTCTATAAATTTATTTATCTCTAATAATAATAATTTTTTATTTTCTATACTTAATTCAGTTTCATAGTTTTTTATTAATCTTTTTAATGGAACTAATACTATATCAAAAGTTCTTAAAGAATCTATTATTAAACTATTTTCATCTAGTGTAGAATCTCTTTTTTTTATAAAATCTAATCACTCACAAATAGTATTATAATCATATTCTCAATAAAAATCATAAATTTCTCTTTGAAATTTATCTATATCAAAATCATTGTCTTCAAACATTCACTCTGATATACTAATAGCATAATTAATTAATTGTTCATAATAAGAAAAATCTAATATTTCATCAGAACTCTTTTTTGTTCCACTAATTCATTCTGATACATCTGAATGAATACCATTATATCTAGGTTTATTAAAACATTCAATTTTATTTTCTTTATCTAATGACATTAATTCTTATTTAAGTATTTCCAATATTGAAGTGATTATAATTTAATCAGTAGTATTGTCAATACAAAAAAAAGAGTCATATATATTTGCAATATACTAAAAAATATGTAAAATATGACTAAATGAATTAATTTAGTCATTTAGTCATAATAATATAAAATGGTCGTAAAAAATAAACAAGATTTAATCTATAATGCTTGAGTGAAATTATTTTGAAAATTTTGAGTAAAAAGAGTATCAATTGATATGATTGTAAAAGATGTTTGAATAGCAAAAGGAACCTTTTATCTATACTATAAAAATAAAGAAGAATTATATGAACATATTATGGATGATGTATTAAAAATATGAACTCTATACATGGAAGATCTTGTTAGAACAAAACAAGATATAAAGGAAAGGTTTTATTTACATATGATATGATCATTATGATTTTTTCAAAAAAATGTTATTGTTAAAAATCTTATAGAATGAAATACTGATTATTATATATGAAAAATTAATGATGAATATCTTTCATTAAAACATGTTGAATTTATTAAAATATTATTATGAAATGAATTTACAGATGATGAATTTGTATTATTTGTAGCTAATATTAAATGATTTTTTTCAAGTGTAATTAATCATAAAAATTGCTTTAAGAATGATAATGATTTTGAGGAATTTGTAATGAACTTAGCAGCGGTTATAGTAAATGGTTTATTCTCAGACTATAAACAAATTATTTGAGATAAATGCTTTAAAAAAATAACTGCATGCGTACCTATAATAAAAAAATAACAATTAAAATTTAAAAATGAAAAAAATATTATTAATACTAATAATGACTACATTATTAGTTAGTTGTTCATGAGATGAAGATGTAAATCTTGGTGAAACAAATTCTTGAACTATTAAGCAAGATTTCTTATTAGATATAAAAAATATAAATGAATTTACTAATCTAGCTGATTTAGTAAAATCATGAAAAATTACATCTACTCAAGATATTAACATCAGTTCTCAAGTAAGTTGAAGAGTATCTACAATATACAAAAAAGAAGGGGAATTTGTTTCTCAATGACAAAAAATTGTAGCTATTTCAGATAATATAGATAACTACGGTTTAAATTTAGAAAGTGCAAAAAATAATTTAGAAAAAGCTAAGTTAAATTATGAATCTACCGAAGTGAAATTAGATAAAATAATTGTTGATATAATAAGAGATATTTGAAATTCTGAAATTGATAATGTTTGATCAAGTTCTTCATTAGAACTACAAAAAATTGAAAATACTATAAAAAAAATAGCATTGGATTATGATAATCTAAAAATAGGTAATCAAGAACAAATACAAGGATTTAAAAATTTATTTAATAGAGATTATAATAATTTTTCAATTTTTATAGAAGATGTAATTGATTTTTGAGATGATTTATTATGAGTATCAAAAGATAATGATAAAAATGATGATTATAAAGATTATCTTTGAAAAAAAGATACCCAACAATTAAATAATACAAAAAAACTACTCAGAGACTTAATGAATTATAAAAATAATAATTTATCTAATATAAATTATAACTTTGAAGGAACAAGTGAATTTGATTGAAAATTAAAAATAATAACTGATTGATATGAAATTTTAGATGATTTATTAGTAGAATTAGATGAAGTATTTGATAATTCAATTACTAGTATTTGAAACTTATCTGAATCTCAATTATCAGGATTTAAAACACAAGTATCATGATATAGTACAATTTTCAATTGAAATAATTCATGATTTATTTCAATTAAAAATGGATTAAATTCATTTCTAGAAACATATTTAAATATAGAAGAATCATTATTAAAACAGATTGAACTACTAGAGCAAGATAAAAGAATTTTTATTAAATCATTAGATTATAAAATTGACGTAACTAATGCTACGCTAGAAGAATCAAAAATTAATAGGGAACTTACTTTAAAGAATTTAGATATCGTTATTACTGATGCTAATATTTGATATAAACAAGCATTAAAACAATATAATAAATTAATAATTAGTGCTCCAATTAGTTGAATTATTTCAGATATTAACGTAGATGTTGGTCAAGAAATTAATTCAGGTTCTCCTATGTTTTCTATAGTTAATAACTCTGATAATTTAGTTGAAATCTGATTTACTAAAGAAGAATTAGCTTTTGTTAATAATAATGACAAAGCTTATGTAAACTACGGGTGAGAAGTATTTGAATGATATGTATATTCTATTTCACAAAGTGCAGATGCTAATTTAAAGTATAAATGAAAAATTAAAATCAAAGATAAGGTAAATTTACTTTGAAGCGTAGTTTGAGTTACTATTCCAGTAAGTGTTCCTAATATACTAATACCAGTTAATATCGTAAAAATTTGATCTAATAATAATTGATTACTCAATATATTAAGTGGATCAATTATTACTCAAAAAGATGTTAAATTATGAAATATTTATAATGATAAAATAGAATTACTTGATCTAAGCGAGGATGATTTTACTATAATATTAAATTATGTAGATAATTATGATTCTGAAAAATTTAATTTAAAAATAAATGATATAAATGAATAATATAATTCAAAGAGTAAATGAAAAACTAGAATCAGGTTTTTTCTGATTCTGGGTAAGAAGGTACAAAGTATCATATTTAACTATTTTTCTAATTATAATTGCAGGTATATTTTCACTTTTCACTATACCAAAAGAATCTAGTCCAGATATAAAATTTGGTATTATTGGTATAACAACACCATATATTGGTGTAAATCCTAATGATATAGATTCTCTGATAACTGAGAAAATAGAAAAAGAAATTAAGAATATTGATGGTATTAAAAAAATTACATCTTCTTCATCTGTATGAGTAAGTTCTATTACTGTAGAATTACATAATGATGCAAATACAAGAGAAGTAATGACTGATATTAAAGATGAAATTGATAAGGTTTCTCTACCAGAGGATGCTGAAGATACAAATGTAATTGAACTATCGAGTTCAAATGAATTAATGTTTGAAGTACTTTTATATTGAGATCCAGAAAAATTTACTAATTTTGACTTAACTTCTAAATCACAATTAATTAAAATTGCTTTAGAATGAAAAAATTGAATTGATTCTATTGATTTAGGTTGAGCAGATCTACAATGATTTGGTGGATGAAGTAATACAACAGACTATGAAATTAAAGTACTATTAGATAAACAAAAGATTGAATTACTTTGATTAAGTATCAGAGATATATCTCAAAGTATAAAAAGTTATAATAAAAATACACCTATTTGAAATTATACAATTTGAGAATTGAATTATGATTTTAGATTTGACTGAGAATTAAAAAACATTGAAGAGCTTAAAAATGTTGTATTAAGAGGTGAAAACGGATCATTTGTATTTTTAAAAGACGTTTCTGAAATAGTTACTGAGTATAAATCTAATAATATACAGAAACTATGATTTGAATGAAAATCTGGTTATAACTATACATCTCTTGTTTTTAATAAAAAAGAATGAGCAAATATATTTGCAGTTTCACAGCAAGCAAAAGACTCCTTAACTGATTTTTTGAAGACTAATTCAGATATGGATTGATTACAAATACTTTATACTAAAGATTTATCTGAAGTTATTAAAGAAGATTATAGTAATCTATGAAATACAGCAATTACTACATTAGTATTAGTATTCTTTACAATATTATTGTTTGTATGATTAAGAGAATCTATTATTGCATCTTTATTAATACCATTAGCCTTTTTGATAACATTCTTGGTATTAGATACTCTATGAATGTCATTAAATTTCTTAACGAATTTTTCATTAGTACTTACTCTATGAATTGCAATTGATACAGTTATTGTAATTATTGAATGAGCAAGTGAAAAACTTAAACTAGGTTATAATAGAAAGGCCGCAATACTATTAGCTGTAAAAGAATATAAAGCACCACTTATAGCTGGTACACTGACTACATTAGTTGCTTTCTTACCTCTCATGTTTTTACCAGGTGTAATGTGAAAATTTTTAGCATTCATACCTATTACAGTATTTACTACTCTAGTAGCAGCACTGATATTATCACTTACTATTAGTTCTACATTATTTATAAAACTAGTAAAAAATAGTAAAACTTATCACAGGGACGAAAAATTAGAAGCGACATTTAGTCATAAACAACAAGAATTTTTAGATTATGAAAGACAATGAAAAACTGAAAAAACCGCAAGTAAAATTTCTTTAAGAGAAAAAGTTTTATCAAGTATGTGATTGAAATATTATAATATGCTTAAGGTTGTAATATTATCTACAAAATTACGTATGATAGTTATTATAGCTCCAGTTATAGCTATGATTGCAACATTTATATTCTTAGCTCCACAGATTGGTTTTATATTATTTCCTCAAACTGATGAATCAGTAATTAATGTTGAAATATCTACAAAAGAATGAACAGATAAAGAATCATTGAGAAAATATTTACCAATGATTGATTCAGCAGTATCTATATATCCTGAATTAAAAGTATACTATAATACTATATCTGGTAATAAAATTGATTCATATATTGAATTATTAGAACCAAAAAAAAGGAAATCCCTTGATATGAGATCTGTTTTTGAAATAGAAGAATTAATTCTTAATGACTTAAAGAAATTAGAACAATATGGTTTATCCGTATCTATAAAAACACAAACTGGTTGACCACCTACAGGGAAACCAATATGAATTAAGTTAATTGCTACTAATTCTAAACAAGTTGGTTTATTAAAAGATATTGCTGAAGAATTCAAAGCACATTTAAAAACTATTGAATGAGTAAAAAATGCTAATACATCATCCTCTGAAAGTCCAGGTCAATTTATATTCCAGTTTAATAGAGATAAATTAGCTGAAGTATGATTAACACCAGATGATATATTATGAGAACTATATTTTTATACAAATGGTATAAAAGCAGGTTCTATAAAATCTACTTATGAAGATAATGATATTATATTAAAAATTAAGGAGTTTGATGATAATCTAAGTCCAGATGATGTTAAAAACTTAATTATAAAAACAAGAAAATGAGATATTAAAGTTTGAAATTATGCTGATTATAACTGTGTAAAAGCTGTTTCTTCAATTAATAGAGATGATACTAAAATATCTATTTCTATAGAATCAGACATTGAATCAGATTTTCTACCTACAGATATTCAACCATTATTTGTAAAATTTGCAGAACAATATAATTTTCCAGAAGGAATATCATTCTCTGCGGGTTGAGAAAATGCTGAAAATCAAGATTTAATTGTATCTACATTCAAATCATTATTTATCGCAATGTTCTTGATATTTAGTATTCTTGTATTTCAATTTAATTCATTCAAACAACCAGCTATAGTATTATACTCTGTAATACTTGCACTTCTTTGAGTTAATATAGGTTTATATTTAACTGGAAATCCTTATTCTATGCCGTTTATGATTTGATTTATTGCTCTTACTTGAGTAGTAGTTAATGATGCTATTATCCTTATTGATAGAATTAATAAGAACTTAGAAAAAGGTATAGATGACCTCCATTCAATTATTGGAGCAGGGAAGTCACGTTTACAACCAATCATAGTAACTACACTAACTACCGTATTTGGTGTACTCCCACTTGCACTCCAAGATGAATTCTGGGCAGGACTATGATTTACAATAGTATTCTGATTATTTGCTTGATCTTCTATGACTCTATTTGTAATACCATCGTTGTATTCTACAATTCATAAATATGATAACAAAACATTTTATTTAAAATTAATATATACAATATTAATCATAATTTGATCTGTAATAACATTATTATGAATTAAAACAATTATTTGATGAGTATTCATTCAAGGAGTATTATTTATTTTATTCTGAATTATTTTCACAAAGATTAGTTTAATTTGATTAAGATTTAATAGAATTATACTATTTATCCATAAATGGATTTCAATAATTTTATGAATATTATCATGATTTATATCAATTGTATTATTAGTAGGTATCTTATGAATTTCTCAATTATTAATTGAATCATGAAATATTTCTATTGATATAGAGATTATAATTACAAGTGTGTTTAATAAGGTAAATCTTATAATTTTCTCTATAATTACATGATTCCTATATTTAAACTATAATCTTACCAATCATTTCTTAAATAAAAAAGAAGATTAATAATCTTCTTTTTTATTATTTATTGACAATACAATATATTTAATTATATATATTGTATTAACTTAATTTTTTAAATTAAATATATGACTTCGAAATGATTTGAATCTTGACTAGATGAAAAACTTAAAGAGATATTACCAATAGATATGGATGTGGAGGATGAAAGAGCATGGGAAGATGCAATTCAAGCTGGTATCATTTCTTGAAACTTAAAAGTTTTTAGTATATTATCATGAACGAATAATATAGAGAAATAAAAAACTCACTAATAAATAATAATGATGAAAGAACTAAAAAAACTCCTTAGAGGAGTTTTTTTAGTTCTTTGAGTAATAATTCTTTTGTTTCTTCCATTGATAATGTACTTGTGAATCATGCTGCGAGTTTATGTCATCCTCATCAGAATAAGTCTTGAGCAAGAGCTGATACATTCATTGATTTACTTCTCATAGATCATTTAATTTTTCATTCTCAGATAGAATAAAGCATAAAACAAACATCACTCCCATCCATATTGGCTAAAAATTCATTGGTAACTCAAGATGAATCTCAGTTACTCGTGTCTGTTTTTTCTAGATATTCTTCTTTTATAATTGCATATGTGATTTTTCAATCATCTGTTTGTTGAATATCTTTTAATATTTCTCACCATAGTTTTGATCTCTTGAATGTTTTCTTTTTGTAGAACTCATACATAGGTAATCTGAAATCAGCTCAAAATTCCATTAGTTTTGCTGCTGTTCTGAGTGTTTCAGGTGTAGTATTAGCATTATAGAATATATTTGTATCAGTATGTATTCAGGCTGTTAATAATGTAGCTATTTTTGAATCAATATATTTATCTAATCATAGTGTTTCAAGAGTCTTAAATAATATTTCACAAGTTGAGGAAGCATTTGTATCGATTATATTTAAACTTCCAAAACCAGGATTTGTTATATGGTGATCAAATACTACAAAATCTGTATTTTTGAAAATATTTTCATTGTTTATGTATGTTTCACCAAGTTGAGATAATGATGCCGCATCAAGAGAAATAATTAAATCAGGATTAAATTCTGAAATATTTAATTCAGGATTAATTATATGATCAACTCATAAAAAACTAAAATCTTTAGGGTTTTTATCATCATTTATAGCTGCTACGTTATATCATTTTTTTTCAAGTATAAGATATAAAGCTGTTAGACTTCAAAAGCAGTCTGGATCCATTCTAACGTGATTTATAAGAAGAATATTTTTAGCATTTGCTAATAGTTTTCAGAATTCTATTATTTTATGTTCCATAAGTATAATTAGGAGTTATTTTCCTAATTATAGTTACTTTTATTTGTTTAGAAAATTTAATAATAAAAAAGAGCTAAAATATTGTAAAAAAATATTTTAGCTCCGAATTTTAGGCAAGAAAAAAATTTAAGCATAATGGGTATTAGTGGCTTAAATTCGTATTTTGTCTAGTTTTCACTTCCTAGACAAATAACGAATCGTTTTGTATGTCTAGGGGAAAGTAGATCAGGTTTGAATCACTAATCTCTGTGTTTCGTGGAAGTTCTCAAATCTTCCTAATTTATACCGAACTTGGGTAATGTTGAAAAGCTATTCACCATGCTTTTTTATTTTTATTTTGTTTTGAACGTGAGTTCATTTTTTGTATTTTTGGTGAAGTAATTATATTCATACAACTATTAAATTATTTTTTAATAACTCTATGAATATAATTATTCGACCTGTTTTTATTTTTATTTTTGTTCGAACCGAAGTTCTTTTTGTATTAGGTAATCTTACTAGATTTCAGTAAGAACCATCTGGTCAAGTATAAATTATTTTAATGAGATGTAAGTTCATGTGTTCTCTCGAACCAACTTACATAACTAGTATATCAGTTTTACTAATAACTGACTAATTATTAATCTTGACACTTTTGTATTATTTTGTTTGAGATATATTTTAACCTTAAAAAATCCTTAAGCATAAGGATTTTTATAATTTAAATTAAATCAATATTTCTATTTTACTAATATTATAAATTGTTAAAAACTACTAAAATAATGGCTTATTTTATATGTTTTGTTTCAAAAATGTGTACATGAATTATTGTACTTATATTGTGTATTTGGATTGTTAAAAAGTTTTTCACATGAAAGAGGATGATAGATTTTGTTAATTATTGTTTATGTTTAAACTATTAGTAATAATTTAAAACTAAATTAGTAAGAATGCTTCAAAGATCTAAAGACTTCATAAATAAAGAGATAAAAGAATTTTCAGAATCACAAACTATTGAGCTTCAAGAACTGATTAAATACCATAGTGATTTATATTATAATAAAGAACAACCTATTATATCAGACTATGAATATGATCTATTACTAGAGAAACTTCAAGAACTTGAAACTAAATTTAATATAACTGAAGCTATCTGAAATACTGTTTGATCAGAACTTATTGAATCTAGTTTTGCTAAAGTAAAACATTCTCGTCCAATGATTTCTCTAGGGAATACTTATAATGAAGAAGATTTAATTGATTTTGATGAACGTGTAAAAAAGAATATTACTTCTGTATGAAAAAATATAGAGTGATTAGAATACGTTCTAGAATTTAAATTTGATTGATTAGGTGTAGAGCTTATTTATAAAAATGGTGAACTTGTACAAGCTATAACAAGAGGGAATTGAGTAGAGTGAGAAGATGTAACAATGAATGTTATGCAAATAGCTAATATCCCTAAAAAAATAGATTATAAAAAACATTTAGAAGTGAGATGAGAAGTTGTATTGCCACTGTCTTCATTTGAAGCTATGAATGAAAGAGCTAAAAAAGAGGGGACTAAGATATTTTCAAATCCTAGAAATGCAGCATCTGGTAGTTTAAGAATGAAAGATAATAGTATAACGAAACAAAGAAATCTAAAATTTTTTCCATTTGATCTCGCTAATTTTGATGAATATAGAAATGAAATAAATATACATAAATATTTTAATGTGATAAATAGTCTCTATGACCTAGGTTTTGAAAGAGTAAATTATTTTAAAAAAATGAACTGAGTATCAGATATTATATATGAAATACATAATTTCTGAGATGTAAAAAATCAAATAGATTTTGAAATAGATGGATTAGTATTAAAGGTTAACGATATTAGTTTATGGCAATCAATAGGTTTTACAGAACATCATCCACGTTATGCAATTGCATATAAATTCCCAGCTGAGATTCTCACAACAAAAATTAACTCAGTAGAACATCAAGTAGGTAAAACATGAACTATTACTCCAGTAGCTAATTTAGAACCAATTATAATAGGTTGAGTAACAGTAAGAAGAGCAACACTTCACAATTATGAAGAAGTACAAAGTCTTTGAGTTCATATAGGAGATACTGTATTTATTAAAAGAGCAGGAGAAGTTATTCCTAAAATTATTTCTGTTGTAAAAGAATGAAGATTAGAAAATGCTGAAGTTATTAGTGTTCCACAATATTGTCCTAGTTGTGGAAGTGAAATTATAAAAGATGGAGAAAAAGTACGTTTTTATTGTCCAAATACAGTAGATTGTCCTGCTCAAAAGTCAGAAAAACTAGTTTTTGCTGTAGGGAAACAATGATTTAATATTGATGGATTCTGAGTGAAACAAGTAGAATTATTTTTAGAATTATGAATCATTCATAACATAGTAGATATATTTAAAGTATGAGATAAAGCAGAAGAAATATTAACTCTTGAATGATTTCAGCAAAAATCTATTGATAATCTTATCTCTGGAGTGGAAAAGGCAAAGAATGTAGATATATCCATATTTATAACAGCTCTAGCTATTAACGGTGTAGGGAAAAAAACTGCTAAAACACTTGCAAAATTATTCCATTCAAAAGAATCACTATTAGAATTTCCATATACATCTGAAGATTTAGTAGAATTAGATGATATTTGACCAGAAATTGCTATAAATGTATGTGAATATTTTAATAATCAAGCTCATAAAAGAATATTATCAGAACTTTCTGAAATATTAAATATATCTTATTATGAAAAACTAGAAATAATAGCAGACTGAAATGAATCTATATATTTCTGAAAAAAAATGTGTATTACTTGAAGTTTTATATTAGATGAATGAAAAAAAGTCTCTCGTGATGATCTAGTTATTCAACTAGAATCAGTAGGATGAGATTTCGTATCAAGTGTAAGTAAAAATACAGATTTCTTACTTGCTTGAGAGAAATCTGGTTCTAAACTCAAAAAAGCGAATGAATTATGAGTAGAAGTTATTAATTTAGAAGATTTTTATAAAGAAATTAACAAATAATAAAAAAGAAGCAAAATGCTTCTTTTTTATTTGAATTATTTAGATTCTTTATATAAATGAACATCTCTTTGAGGAAATGGGAAAGAAATACCTTTTTTATCAAAAGTCTTTTTAACAGTTTCTAGTAGATCTCATCTAACTCCCCAGTAGTCAGCTGATTTAACAAATACTCTAAAGTTAAATATAACTGCATTATCTCATAACTCAGCTACTGCAATTGTTATATCTTCCTTTTGAATAATTCTAGATTCAGCATCACTAATTTCTTTTAATGTAGTTTTAACTAGATCTAAATCATCAGAATAACTAACTCATACTTGTAAATCTACTCTTCTTCTTTTTTCAGTTGAATAATTTATCATAGATGAATTACTAATATCTGAATTTGGAATAATTATTCTTTTTCTATCACCTGAAAGTATGATAGTATTAAAAATATGTATTTCTACTACTGAACCAGCATGTCAACCAGCTTCAATAAAATCACCAATTTTATAAGGTTTGAATAACAATATCATTACACCTCCTGCAAAATTTTGAAGAGTCCCCGATAATGCTAAACCAATTGCTAATCAAGCTGCAGCTAATAATGCAACAAATGAACTTGTTTCTACACCAATAATTCCAGCAGCACTAACTATTACTAGTATTTTTAAAATAATAGCAATTAAACTTGATATAAATGATTCTAACATTGGATCCCAATCATTTTTTTTCATAATTGTTTGTACCATTCTATTAATCATATTTACAACTTTGAAACCAATCCAAAGTGTTAATATAGCACCAATAATATTAGGAACAACATCTGCAGAGTATTTCATGACACCACCTAACATAGAACTAACTTGTTCCATATTTATATTATCTAGGTTCATATTTTTAGTTATTAATAAATACATACGAATATAATAACTATAATTAAAAAAAAATAAACATTATTTTTATATTATTTTTTAATTAATTCTAAATAATTAATTTTAGTATTCAAAGATCTATGGATAGTCTCAAATTCTGTAATATTTTTTACATCATATTCAGGGTGTTCTGCTTCATAATCGTAGCTGAGGTTTTGTATTTCCCAGATATTTTGTTTTTGAATTACCTCTAAAGAATCTTTAAAATAATCTATATGATCGGTTTTGAATATAACTTTACCTCAGTTCATAGTTTTTTTGAATAGACTTTCTAAAAACTCTGCTTGCATGAGCCTATGTTTTTTTTGTCTATCTTTTTTCCCCCAAGGATCAGGGAAGTATATATATGTTTGTTCTAATTCTCAATCTCAGATAAATCTATCTATTTTTTGAGCAAATTCTCTGATTATCAAAAAATTTTCACCTCATTTTTCTATAGTTTTTTCAGCGGTAACAAAACATCTCTTAAATTTAATTTCCATTCATAGGAAATTTCTATCAGAAAATTTAGGAACTTCTCAACTAAAAAAATTACCAAGACCTGTACCTATCTCTAATCTGAGTGGATTATTATTTCCAAAATATTCATTCCATTTTCCTTTATATTCTGGAAGTAGTGCTAAATTTTGATTAATATATTTGTGGTTTTTTATTTTTTCAATATAAGGATTATCTTTCATAATTTTTTATTATTTTTACTTAAAAATATTTGCAATTTGTAGTATTATATATAGACTACCACTGCTTTCAAATTATAATTTGAAAAACTATATGGATCCATAGCTCAGTTGGTAGAGCACTCGCCTCTTAAGCGATAGGTCCCGGGATCATAGCCCGGTGGGTCCACCAAAGTATCATTTAATAACAGTATTACGAGTTTATCGCTCCGTAGTACTGTTTTTTAGTTCGACCGTAAAAACAGAAGGTTTTGAAAAAATTAAGATGGAATTAATTTTTGGCTTAAGATAAGGAAAAAATTGACAAAAAGTATTATTTAATTACTATTTTTTTGAATCTATATATGATTTATTGTCTATATGTAAATATCCGAAAAATATACCTATGAGGAATATAGAGAAGATTAATTTAGCTTTAGAGATAGATATTAGGGAATTTTTTAGTTTTTAAAAAGTAGAATATGAAAGCTAGTATAGAAAATATAAAAAATCAATTAAAAGCATTAGATGATAATATGGTTGATTTTGTATCAACCCAAAAAGATATAAGAAATATGGAAGACATTATTCATTGAGAAAATACTTTAAAAGATATTATTGATGATATTAATGTAATATTGAAACAACTAAATTATTTAGTTAAATCACATAATCTTTTTTCAAGAATTTCTACCTTAGATGAAAGAACAAATATGAATAGTTATTTAGCAAATATGAATTCATATATAGTAAATTCTCATTTTCCTCAAATGTCTCAAATGATAGATAGTATAAAAAGTATATTAAGAACATATAATACTTTTATTTTTACTAAAAAAGATTATATATCAGATTTATATGAAGAATTAGTAAAACTAAAACAATCAGAATGAGAAGCAAAAGAACTGTTAAATAATATAATTGCTATATTTAAAGAAAAAGATGATGTATTGACTAAGTTAGAAAATTTAGAAGAGAGTTATAACGAATTAGAAGATAAGATAAATACTGTCTCAAAGAAAAAAGATGAAATACTAGAATTGCATTCAGAAGCAAAAAGTCATAAAGAAATAATTGATAACTTTTCTAAAGAAGTCTCAGAAAGAGAAAAGCAACTTGAAAAGCAAGAGCAAAAAACAGAATCTTTTGAAAATACCTTAAATGATTTTACAGGAAAACAAAAAATATATCTTGAAACTGCAGAGAAATTAATATCTAGTGCAAAAAAAGCTCTGAAATATAAAACTGCTGAATGAATTAGTGCATCTATTGAAACTCAATATGATAATGCAAAAAATGGTACTACTACAGGTTGGTTATGGATAGCATCTTTATTTATTTTGATGACTCTATGATTATGAATATGGTTATTATGGTGAAATAAGGTAGATATTGGAGTTATTATTTGAAGAATAGCTTTACTCCCTATAACTATTGCAGGAGCTATTTTTTCAGCAAATCAATATGTAAAGCAAAGAAATTTAATAGAAGACTATGCTTACAAATTAGTTTTGACAAAATCAATTGTTGGTTTTTCAGAAGAATTATTGAAAGTTAAAGATACAAATAAATGATATCAAGAATATATTACTAAGGTTTTAAATGAATTATTACAAGACCCTTTGAGAAATAAAAAGGATAATAAAAAAGATATTATGGTTTCTTGAAAAGAATTAAAAGAATGACTATCTGTGATAAAGGATATAAGAGAAACTGTAGGAGAGTAATGACTTAAGGCAATAATCTTTTTAACTTATAACTGAATTTAATTATGTTTTTTAAAAAAATACCAACTAATTTACCAAAAGTTTATTGTAAAATTACTATTCATAAAGATGATGGTGGTTGATTAGTAGATTTTTATTGATTATTAGCTTATAATACACTTAATAAATTTTCAGAAAAATTTGAATGAAAATGACTCAGAATTTTTAATAATGCAGATTATATTGATTTAGATGATATATATCATTATCTTGCAAATGAAAATTTTATTCCAATTTCTGAGACATTTTTTTATAGAGATATGGAAGTTAAAGATCAGTTATGAAATGAGTAATTATTAAAATTTAAAAAATCAAATTTCAATTGCAATATCTCTTAATTTCTTGTAAATTTCAAGGACCTCCGACTGATTATTTATGACATATGGGATTAAACAGGTATCTTTGTAGGTTCTTCCTTTAGACCAGTCAAACCACCATAACATGGACGAAAATTACTTACGAGTAAAAATAATAACTATAATAAAAAAGACTTAGATATATGAACTGCCCCCTAAAAAGTAGAGTGGAAATAAAAAAGACACTCTACTTTTTTTGTATATTAAATATAATACTAAAAAGAAGTAGAATATATTAATATTAAAAATAAATAATCATGTCTAAAATAATATATAGTACAGT
>JAWUYB010000007.1:0-22139 GCA_034111025.1 Candidatus Altimarinota bacterium
TGAGTTTATTTTGGTATCAAAATTATACAAGTGTAAGAATATTTCTCGATGATTTTTTTGTTTATAAAAATATATTTTTATTATTATTAATTTTATTATTTTCAATAATTATCTGAACAATTTCTGGAATTTTTATTAAAAAAATATTTAATAATATACAAGAATATAATAAAAAACTCAAAGATTATAATCACTTTCTTGCTCATGAATTAAAAACACCTATTGCTATTGTTCAATCAAATCTAGAAGTTTTAGAATATTGATTTGATAAAGAAAAAATAAATAATTCTAAAATAGAATTAAAAAATATGACAGAAATTATTAATGGTTTATTAAAATTTTCTGAAACTGTTCAAATTACTAATAAAACTGATATAAATCTTGAAAATTTTATTAAACAAAATTTATACTTTATTGAATGATGAAATAATATTAAAATCATAAATAATGAATTTAATCTAAGTATTCATACTGATGAATTATTATTTGCTCGTATTATAAAAAACTTAATAGAAAATGCATTAAAATATTCATTAGATAAAAAAGTAAATATAATCATAAATTCTGATAAAATAACTTTTGAAAACAATATTCATAAGACTTTAGAACAAAAAGATATAGATAAAATATATAAAAAATATTATTCTTGATCTTATAACGATAAATCATGAAATGGAATATGAATTCCTCTTATAGATGAAATAATAAAAGCACTTGGTTTTAGTCTAACAATTAGTTCTCAAGAAGATAAATTTATAGCAGAAATATTTTTTTAATATAAAAAAACTAGCAAATGCTAGCTTTTTATAGTTGTAATGAACGAATTATTTAAAACTATAATATTCATTGATTTTAAATCTTAGAAAACAATAATCATTTTTTAATTGGTCACTTACTGTGTTACAGTCAAAGTTATCTGGAATATTATCTATTAATAATCTCTTAATTTCATTTTTATATTGAAATTCAATACATTCCCCATTTTTTGGAGTGTAAAATTCAGCAACATTATCTGTAATTTCTGGATTTTTTATAACTGAAATACAATCTTTTTCTTGTATTTCAGTTAATCCAACGAATGAATGAATTGAAATTAATTCACCATTAGAAATAGATTCATTATTAAATATATTATATTTATTATCTAATAATATAGCAATTGGAGTAAGTAATATTAGTATTAATAGTATTTTTTTATATGACATTTTTTGCCTTTGTTTTTGTTTCAAATTTGTTATTATATAATAATGTATAATAAATAAATGTCAAAATTAATATTAATGTTAATTATCTAGTTTTCTTTTTTATACCATAAGCTATCTACTTGTCGCAGAAAAATAGTTGAAAAATTATCTCAGATTATATAATAACTTATAAAGTATTTATTAATAAATTAATATGAAGATTAAACCATTACTCGATAGAGTCGTTTTACAAGGAGAAGAAACACAAAATCAAACTGCTTCTGGGATATTTATTCCTGAATCATCAAAGAAAGAAAGACCATTTGTTTACGAAGTCGTTGCTGTATGACCTTGAAAAAAGGATATAGAAATGAATATAAAAATCTGACAAAAAGTACTTTGTGGTCAATATGCATGAGATGAAGTAAAACATGATTGAAAAGAATACAAAATTGTAGCTATTGATTATTTATTAGCTGTAGTGGAAGACTAAGAACATTTAATTCAAAAATAAATAACAAATGACAAAAATTATTCAATTTGGTGAACTAGCAAGAGAAAATATGTTAGCATGAATGAAAACAGTAGCAGATGCTGTGAGTATTACCATGTGACCAAAAGGGAGAAACGTAATATTAGAAAAACAATATGGAGTTCCATTAATTACAAATGATGGAGTAACTATAGCCAGAGAAATAGAACTCGAAGATAAATTTGAAAATATGTGAGCTCAATTAATAATTGATGCTGCTGATAGAACAAATTCTCACGCTTGAGATGGAACAACTACTGCAACAGTTTTAACATATGGTTTTGCTAAAGAATGAATGTCTCACTTAAAATCTGGTGTAAATGCTGTAGAGCTTAAAAATGGTATGATATTAGCTGCGAGAGAAGTTATGAATGAATTAGAAAAAAATGCTAAACAAATTTCAACAACCCAAGAAATAACACAAGTAGCTACTATATCAGCACAAGATTCTCAAGTATGAGAAATTATAGCTATGGCAATGGATAAAGTTTGAAATAATTGAGTTATTTCTGTAACGGAAGGTCAAACATTTGGTTTAGAAGTTGAAATAACTGAATGAATGGAATTTCAAAATGGATATGTGAGTCCATATATGGTTACAAATTCTGAAAAAATGTTAGCAGAAGTAACTTCAGCACCAATACTAATAACAGATGGTAAAATATCACAAGTTTCAGATATTCTTCCATTTTTGGAAAAACTTATGCAATCAGGTCAGAAAGACTTGTTTATATTAGCAGAAGAAATATCAGGAGAAGCACTTACTGCTATTATTTTAAATAATCTTAAATGAGTATTTAATGTTATTGCTGTTAAAAATCCAGGTTTTTGAGATAATAAAAAAGAAATATTAAAAGATATAGCTATCCTTACAGGAGCAAAGGTTATAACTACGGATCTTGGTATGAAAATATCTGAATCAAATCTAGATGTGTTATGAAGAGCAGATTCGATAAGTTCAACTCAAGAAAAAACAACAATTATTGGATGAAAATGAGATAAATCTAATATAGAACAAAGAGTAGGTGAATTACAAAATACATTTGAACAAACGGATTCTAAATTTGCAAAAGACCAAATTTCAGAAAGAATCGCAAAACTTGATTGATGAGTTGCTATGATAAAAGTATGAGCAGCTTCGGAAGTAGAATTAAAAGAAAAAAAATTACGTATAGAAGATGCTCTTAATGCAACCAGAGCAGCAATAGAAGAATGAGTTGTTGCATGAGGTTGAGTTGCATTATTACAAGCATCAAAAGTATTAGAAAATATTGATTTTGGAATGCATGAAAAAAATCTAGGAGCAAAAATTGTAGCATGAGCACTTATGTATCCTATTAAACAAATTGCTGATAATGCTGGTAAAAACTGACAAGAAATTGTAAACATTATA
Organism: Candidatus Altimarinota bacterium; assembly: GCA_034111025.1. Lineage (GTDB taxonomy): Bacteria > Patescibacteriota > Gracilibacteria > BD1-5 > UBA6164 > CAJXJP01. The sequence goes on from JAWUYB010000007.1 coordinate 3,110, forward strand.
CTAGCACAAAGTGATGTTAATTATGGTTATGATGCTGCAACTGATGATTATACAAATATGATTAACGCAGGTATTATTGATCCAAAGAAAGTTGAAAGAGTAGCATTAGAAGAAGCCGTTTCTCTGGCTGCTATGTTCCTTACAACCGAAGCCTCAATTACTTCAATTCCAAAAAAAGAAGAACCCACTCCTATGAATCCTGCAGCAATGTGAGGATGAATGTGAGGAATGAGTGGAATGATGCCAGGTATGATGTAATAAAAAAAATCACAATATTTGTGATTTTTTTTTTAATGTGCTAAAATAAGGTAATTGGTAATAAATAAGATAAAACTATGATAAATAATACATGAACAGTTTGAGAAAATAAAGATATTCAAACAGGTAAAAAAATATGAACTAATATATCAGATCGTATTAATTTTGATAATATTTGAGATGAAACTGCTTTAGATCAAGCTATTAGATTAATACTAGAATTTAAATTTAAATATTGATTAGATTATCATGTATTTTTTATAAGTGAAAATATTATTGATATAAATGAAGAGAAAAATTCAGATTTCAATAAAATTTATAGATTTGTAGAAGATAGTAATTTATCATGGAATGTATTACAAAACGAAATAAAAGTTTTAGAAATTTTAGATGATAAAAAAAATAATAATGAAACTTTAGAAGGATTAGTTTCAAGATTAAAAGATGAATACTTTGAAAAACATAAAGTTGATTTTGAGTTAAATATTTTTATTAATCAAGATAACAAAGGCTTAATAGAAGATAACTATATATTACAAACTCTAATTAAAAGTAATTATAATTTATACACAGCTGAAATACAAGAATCTCAAGAAAGGTTAGAACCTCAATCAAAAATAATATGAAAGTATGTAAAGGAATATATTGCGAAAATATTAGGACATAATTAGATTAATCTGTCTTTTTTGTTTCTTTATTGCGATAACTATAAAATATGATAAAATATATGAAAATAACTTTAAGAAAATAAATATATATGGTTCGTTATAATAATAAGTACGAAAAAAATCAAAGGAAAAAACTTCAAAATATTAGTAAAAAAAATGAAGATCAAAATGTAGCTGGTAAAGTTTCATTTTCAACTGATCCATGGTTAGAAAAACAATACAAAGATTTAAAATCGGATAACATAGCTTTATTAACAAAAGTTACAGCAAATCACTCATGAAAGACTTTCTTTTTATATGATTTAGAAAAAAAAGTAAGATTTGAAGCTAAATTTACAAAAAAACTAGAAAAAGAATTATCAAAGTTCTTTGTAGTTTGAGATTTTGTATTTTATGAAAATATAGATGATAGTGAAGAATTTGAAATAGTTTGAAGAAAAAAAAGAAATAACAAGCTCGCAAGAGTAAAATGAGATGCAAATAGATTATCACTCTGAGATAAAAAAGAACAAATATTTGCTGTGAATATAGATTATTGAATAATAGTTGCATCATCTACAAAACCAAATTTCAATCCTGGAATGGTAGAAAGATATTTATTACTATTTGAATATCATGGAATCAAACCTGTTTTATGTGTGACGAAAAATGATTTAGCTTTAATAGATCCTGAAGAATTACAACTATTTATTGATCTAGGATTAGAAATATTTTTTATCACAAAAGATGAAGATGAAGAATTAGATAGATTTAAACAATTTATTACGAATAAGACAGTGGTATTTGTATGAAATTCATGAGTAGGGAAGACCTCTCTTACAAATAAGATCTATGGAGAGCAAATAGGTAAAGAGTGAGATACAAGTGAAAAAACTGGTTATTGAAAACATACTACCACTTCGAGTACTGTATATGAATGGTCTGATAAATCATTTGTAATAGATACACCAGGTATTATGAATTTAAATTTATTTGAAGCAAATAAAGAAAATCTTAAATATTTATTTTCAGATTTTATAGATTTAAACAATGAATGTAAGTATAAAAAATGTACTCATACAAGAGAACCTGATTGCGCAGTAGTTCAAGCATTTGAAGATGATATAATACAACCAGCACGTTTTGCATTGTATTTAAATTTATATCAAAAACTCAGTGATAAATAAATTATAGACACAAAAAAAAGACTTAATGAAAAGTCTTTTTTTTATTATGTTTCGAAATGGATACTATCTTGCTTTTTTATTCTTTAAAAGAAAAATACAATCCATTTCAAAACATGCGCATTGTAGTAAATTAACAACACAATGTTCGTCGGTAAAACTCAGGCTCCTTAATCGGAATTCACTGGCTGTTGACTGAACACGAGGTATTATATAGAAATAATAATTAAGTCAAGAAAAAAAATAACTTTTTTATTTGTTTATTCAAATATAATGATTAAAATATTTTTTAATTAGCTTATTAATCGAAAAAACTATGTTTTCAAAAGAAAGGCAAAAATTTATAAAATCACTCCATAATAAAAAAAATAGACAAGAAGAAGGACTTTTTTTAGTAGAAGGAGCAAAAAGTTTAGAAGAAGTTTTATTATCTGATTTTGAAATTGATACTTTATGTATTAGTGAAAAATTCTTAGATAAATATCCATCACTTATGGAGAATAGAGAATTTGTACTTTGCAATCCAAGTGATATTCAAAATATGTCTACATTAAAATCTAACGATATGTGAGTTGCAGTTGTAAAACAAAAACAAAACTTATTATCAGAAATAGATGATTCAAAATATTGTTTAGTATTAGATACAATTAACGATCCAGGGAATATGGGGACAATTCTCAGAATTGCAGATTGGTATTGAATTGATCAAGTAGTATGTAATAGCGTTACAGTTGAATTGTATAATCCAAAAGTTATTATGTCATCAATGGGTTCATTCACAAGAGTAAAAGTTATATCATGTGACCTAGGAGAATATCTCACAAATACGAAATTACCAATCTATTGAGCTTTCTTAGAATGAGAAAATGTTCATACTGCCAGTTTTGCTCCAGTTGCTAATATTGTGATCTGAAACGAATCTCACGGAATATCTCAAGAAATCGAAAAATTTATCACTGATAAAATAACTATCCCAAGATTCTGAAAGGCAGAATCTCTCAATGCATGAGTTGCTACATGAGTTATCCTTGATAATATTTTGAGAAATATTAGTAATTAAATGCCAAAATATATAAATAATTGCAATCACCAAAAGTTACTATATAATTTATAGTAACTTTTTATATTCATTTATTTTCATTACTTTTATGCCTAAATTTCTAACTTGAAATATCACAAAACACATTAATAAAATGACGATGGCTTCGACTATTGGTATCTTATCAATATTTATTGTAGATTTTGTTGATATGTATTTCTTAAGTATCTTATGAGAATCAGAACTGATAGCAGCAGTTTGATTTGCATGAATTATATTATTTTTACTGGTATCTGTTTGAATTGCTTTAATGATTACTATGTGATCACTTGTTTCAAGAACTTTATGAGAATGAAATAAATTGAAAGCAAAAACAACTGCTATGAATATTTTATATTTTTCTTTTTTTATATCAATTCCTCTTGTATTTTCTAGTTATATTTTTGCAGAAGAATTATTAATGTTTATCTGAGCAAAAGGACAAACTTTAGTATATGCACTTAGTTATTTTAAAATTATATTAGTATCATTACCTTTTATGTTAATGTGAATGACTGCAACTGGTATATTACGTTGAGTATGAGATGCAAAATTTGGTATGATGCCTACTTTGGTTGCAGGTTGAGTAAATCTTATACTGGATCCAATATTTATATTTTGATTTGGTTGGTGAATAGAATGAGCTGCGATTGCTACAGCAATATCTAGAGTTGTAATGTTTGTAGTTGCATTTTATTGAGCAATAAAGCATCAGTTTTTGATATTTTGTAATTGTTTTAAATTAAAAGATGATATTAGAATTATACTAGCTATTTTTATTCCAGCTATGTTAACAAATATAGCAACTCCAATTGGGACATGATATATTATGAAAAGTATTTCTGAATACTGAGATGATGTAGTTGCGGCTATGGCTGTAATGTGAAGACTTACTCCTATATTATTTGTATATATTTTCTGAATGAGTTGAGCAATTGGTTCTATAATAGGGCAAAACTATTGAGCAAAAAATTATGATAGAGTAAAAGAAGTTATCAAAAAATCAATAATTATTTCTGTTTATTATATTATATGAGCAATAACTGTATTACTAATATCTCATAATATAATTATTGATATCTTTGGAATTGAGTGAGATTGAGTAGAACTATTTAAATTTTATACATATTATTTAACTATATTTTTTATCTTTAATGCTATATTATTCATATGAAATGCAGCATTTAATGTTATAGGGAAAGCATATCTATCAACAATAACGAATGTATTAAAATCTATTGTTTTATTACTTCCTTTTGTATACATATTATGAAATAATTATGGTATGAAATGAATATTATTTGCTGAATCATTATCAGTACTTATTACCTGAATTATTACATTAATTTTATTAAAAATATATTTACCAAAAAAAGAGACTATATAGTCTCTTTTTTAATTGCAAAAATAGATATTCTTTTTAAAATAATAAAAAATTAAAAAATAATTAAAAACATGAATCAAATAATATTAGAGGCTACTAAGAATATATTAGAAAAAAATCTAAAAATAAATACGCAACCATTTAATCAATTTCCAGTTATAGTTGTATATGACTTGGAATGTGAGTTAACAAAAAGTATTTGAGAATGATATACAGAAAATTTAAAAAATAGAGAAAATAGTGAAGTAATTATTTTTGAAGAAATAGAAGCTGAAGTCTTAAAAGAAAAGCTTATGAGTCTTCCAGAATTTTCTACAGTTGTATTAATACAATCGAGAGATTTTAGATTAGATGACTTTAGAATCCGTTTAAACCTTCATAATAAATGAGTATGATGTCTCGAACATAATCATCTAATATACCTCAAACCAGGTGAATCAGATACTTATATTGATGCTATTAAATATAGATGAGAAGAATATAATAGATTATCAAATAAATTTAAAGATATTTCTGATAATGCCGGGACTGCAAGAATAGTTTGTCACAATTGAGATACTCTTGAAATATCTGGATGATTTGAAGATATGAAACAAAATATCTGAGAATATGGAGAAAGACGTGGATCAACTCTACCTCTATGAGAAAACTTCTCTGAATCTAAAGTATTTGAAAATGTTAACTGAAAATTATCAGTAACATGTTATCCAGATAGTGATATGAATATTCATTTTTGTGAAGCTTTTACAATAGAAATAAAAAACTCATTTATTACATGTAGTGATGAAAAATGTCCAGAAATATTTAGAGAATTTTTAGAAAGAATAGCTAGAAACGAAGACAATGAAGTTATGATGAGAGAATTAGGTTTCTGACTCAATCCAGCTATCACAAACAAAACTCCACTTAACGATGTTAATGCTTTCGAGAGAAAAGCAGGTTTCCATATATCAATGGGAAAAAAACACTGAATTTTCAGAAAAAAACTTCATAGAAAAGTAAATCAAAGATTTCATATAGATGTATTCCCAGACGTGAAAGAAATATTTTTTGATGATGTATTGATATTTAGAGAAGGGAAGTATGTGATATAATATTATTAAATAAAAATATTATGAAAAAATGTATTATTATTCATGGATGTCCAGATGACTCAAATGATAAGACATATAATAAGCATTGGTTACCTTGGTTAAATAATAAATTAAAGGAATCATGAATTGATACTTTTCTGCCAAATTTTAGTGAACCATGGATTCCTAATTATGATATTTTCAAAGCTGAATTTGAAAAATATATTATAGATAGTGAAACTGTACTTGTTTGACATAGTTGTGGTTGAGCATTCCTTGTACGTTGGTTATCAGAAAATAAGATTAAATTTAAAAAACTTATATTAGTTGCACCATGGAAAGATACTAAAACAGATGAAAAAATTAAACAAGACTATTATACTTTTGATATCAATGTAGATATATCATTGATTCTAGATTGAGTAGTTGTATTTACATCAAATACAGAAGTACAAAAATGAAAGGATTTTGCAAAATTGTATAATAATTCACTTGGTTGAAATATTATCAGTTTGGATAACCATGGACACTTTACATTTTGAGATATGTGAAAAGTAGATTTTCCAGAATTATTTGAATCTATTATGGATTTACAAAAAAGAATATAATACTCTTTTTTGTATTAGGACTTATTCTCATATACTAATAACAGTGAAATTATATATATTTAAAATAAAATATTATGAAAGGAAAAATTACATTAATTTTTACGTGAATTATAGCACTAATATTGTTGTTTACATTTACAGGGAGTATATTTACTATTGAACCAGGGCAAGTTGGTATTGTGAAAAGACTTTGAAACTTGGATGATAATATCAGAGAATCTGGTGTTAATTTTAAACTACCATTTGTAGATACTGCTATAAAAATGGATATTAGAAATAGGAAAATAGAATGAAAATCACAAAGTGCGAGTCAGGATTTGCAAATAGTAACTTCTACTATTGCAATAAACTACTCTATTGATAGAAACAGAGTAGTAGATTTATATTCAACAGTTTGAAGAGAATTTGATATAGAAAATGTATTAATTCAACCAGTTATTGAAGAAAGTATTAAATCAGCAACTGCTAAATTTAACGCATCTGATTTGATTACAAAAAGAGATGAAGTAAGAGAATTAATTACTGTAAAATTAGAAGATAAACTCACTCAGAGAGGACTAATTATTAATGATGTTAATATTATTAATTTTAAATTTTCTGAAGAATTTGATAAAGCAATTGAACAAAAAGTTAAAGCTGAACAAGAAGCATTAAAAGCTGAAAAAGATTTAGAAAGAGTAAAATTTGAAGCACAACAACAAATTGAACAATCAAAAGCTGAAGCGGAAAAAATCAGAATACAAGCTGAAGCTATCACGAAACAAGGTGGTGCAGAATATGTGAAACTTCAATGGATTCAAAAATGGGATGGAAAATTACCATCAACTATGCTAAGTGAAGATTCTAATATGTTAATTAATTTGAAATAAAAATATTTTAAACTTAATAAAAAAAGAAATAATTATTAAATAATTATTTCTTTTTATTTATTTTCTTATTAGGGGGGGAAGTTCATAAAACTCAGCTTTTTTATTTCTTGATAATTTCGATATTAAATATATAATTTTATTAACCCTGTGTATTTGGAAGCATATAATTAATATTTTAGAATATGAAATTTGCTGAACCAATTTTGCTGGTAAGTAAATGTTTAGAATTTGATAACTGTCGCTATGACGGAAATAGATTAAATTCACCACTTGTGTATAAATTACAAAAATTTGTAAAATTTATACCTGTCTGTCCAGAAGTTCCTATTGGACTTAGAACTCCTCGTACACCTATTCGTATGATTAATATTGAAAAAGACTTAAAATTACTAGAATTTTGAACTGATAGAGATTTAACAGATAAAATGAATAATTTTTCATCTGATTTTTTTTATAAATTAGATTTTATTGATTGAGCTATACTTAAATCACGTAGTCATTCATGTGCATTAAATAATTCTAAAGTTAATAATTTAAATATAGGTTTAGAAAAAATAGAAAACCTCAAAGCATGATTTTTTGCTAAATTTTTATATAAAAAATTTCCATTCATTCCAAAAGAGGATGAAGGGACAATTTTAAATTATAAAATCAGAGATGAATTTTTATTAAAAATATTTATTCTAGCTGAATTTAGAGAATTAAAGCAAGATAAAAAAATATCTTCGTTAATTAATTTTCATTCAAAACATAAATATATGTTTCTTTCATATTCACAATCAGAACTTAATAAACTTTGAAATATAGTAGCTTGTTATGATAAAACTAATTTAGATGAAATCATTGTTGCTTATAATAATCATCTCAATGAATTGTTTATAGAAAATAGAACACAGAAAAATTTCCTTAATTCTATTTCTCATATGTTTTGATATTTTAAAAATCATATTTCAGCTCCAGAAAAGAAATTCTTTCTTGATACAGTTGAATTATTTAAAGAAAATAGAGTCCCAACGAGTGTAATTATTCATATGTTAAAGTGATGGGCAATTGCTTATAATATAGAATATATAATTCATCAAAGTATATTATCACCTTATCCTGAAGAACTTATTGAATTATCAGACTCTTGAAAAAAATTAATATTTAATAAAAAATAATGTATAAAAAAACAATTTTTTGGTTTCGTCAAGATTTGAGAACTTTTGATAATATTTGATTATATAATGCTGTTTTAGAATCTGACAATGTTATTCCAATCTTTATTCTTGATAAAAATATTCAAGATAAGTTTTGAAAAGATGATAAAAGATTTTTATTTATTTATGAATTACTCAAAGATCTAAAAAAAGAACTAAATCAAAAGGGAAGTGATTTATTTCTCTTTGAATGAAAGCCAGAAGAAGTTATTCCAGAAATAATAACTAAATATAATATAGAAGCTATTTTTACAAATACTTCTTATAGTAATTATTGAAATAATAGAGATAAATATATAAAAAATCATTGTGAAATAAATAATATAATATTTAAAAGTTTTACTGATTATTTAATACTACCACCAGATAAAATTGAATATAGAAAAGTATTTACTCCATTTTATAAAAAATGGAGACCTGTAGTTAATAGTTTAAATTTAGAATTAAAAACTATTAAAAATATTTCTACAGATTTTATATCTGATACTACTATTAGTATTCCTGAATGAAAACATGAATATTTTAATTTAGACTCAGCAAAAGATAGTTTAGTAAATTTTGATTTCGAAAATTATGAATTAAACAAAGATTTTCCTGCAAAAAAATATGGAACATCTCAATTATCACCATTCTTACGTTTTTGAAAGATATCACCGCGTTGGTTATTCAAAAGAGTTGAAAATATAAACGAAACATTTGTGAAAGAATTAGCATGGAGAGAGTTTTGGCATCACGTGAGATATAATTTTCCAGAATTTGAAAAACTAGAATTTCAGATAAAAAGAAGAAATATTCCTTGGATAAACGATAAATCAGATTTTGAAAAATACTGCAAAGCTAAAACATGATATCCAATTGTTGATGCAGCAATAACTCAACTAAAACAAACTAACTTTATGCATGGTCGTGTTCGTATGTTAACAGCAAGTTTTTTAACTAAAAACCTACTTATAGACTGGAAAAAATGAGAAGAATTTTTTAGTAAATATCTACTAGATTATGATGAAACTATAAATATATGAAACTGGCAATGGTCCGCTTCAGTTTGACCTGATCCTAAACCAATGAGAGTTTTTAGTCCTATTATTCAATCTCAAAAATTTGATAGTGAAGCTGAATATTCTAAAAAATATATTCCAGAACTAAAAAAATATACAGCTGAACAAATTCACGATCCAATGAAGCATGATTTATCTAAATATTGTATTCCTATGGTTCCTCAGAAAGAATCAGGGAAGAGAGCGAGAGAATATTATAAATGAGAAATAAAATAAAAACCAAAACTATAAGTTTTGGTTTTTTATTTTTCTAGTTTATTTACTATATATTGAAATTTATTAATTATTCATCATTTATATCAATTATTTTTTGATAAATATGTAGATAAATTAAAGGCAATAGTAGGTTTTCATGAACGTTTAAAGTATTTTCAAAAAAGTTTTGCATATGTTTTTGATATTTTCTTTGATGAATTAAGTTTTTTTAATCTCATTTCTAAAATATCTAAATTATTATTTACTTTTTCTTGGTCAATTTTATTTCAAAATTTTTTACTTCTTTCTATTATGACTGATTTTAAGTATTCTTTTATTTTATCTTGATCATAATATGACTCAAATTCTCAATCGAGCATAATCCAATTATATTTCATAAAATCTTGAGTCTCTACATGTTTTACTCAATAAACTGATTTTATTGTTTTTATAATCATGGCTTCATCATGGATAAAGTCAGGATCACGATCAATCATTGCAAATACATTTTCACTTCAGAATATATCACAAGAAAACTTATACCAATCTGCGAGTGCTCATTTTCAACCAACATCTATTACATTTATATTCTTTGACTCTAGGTTATATCTTGATTTTTTCTTTTGAGACCAATCCCAGTTTTCAAATATATTAGGAACTGCTACTTTTTCTGTTTCTCATTCTACAAGTATAACAGAATCAGAAAAGAAAATAGATGAGTTTTTAAAAATAAGATTAATCATTATTTTATCATATTTTCCATGTTTATTTCCTATTTTTTTAGTTTTTGTTATATCCTGTTCCTTTTTTACAAATACAATATCTGATATTTCATAAATATCTTTTTTGAAATTTGAAACTAGATCAGGAGAATGAGTTGAATATAATATTTGAGTATTTTGTAGCTCAGAAATTTCTCATAGTAAATTATCTATAAGTTTTGTTGCATGTGGGTGGAGAAAATTTTCTGGTTGATCTAAAATAAATAATTTAAATCAATCATTTTTTACGTGCTTTATGGTATGCAGGTATAATTCAAGTAGAGAAATAAGCAGAGTTGTATTTTTTGAGGCACTTTGTTTGTCTAGTTGTCATAATCAATTTATCTTATCAAAATAATGTTTTTCTATATTAGTGTTTTCCTTATTTTCTAGTATTAAATTTATTAATTTATAGTATCAACTATTTTTATCATTTTTCTCGTATTTTCTATCTGCTGTTATATATATCAGATCTATTTTTTTATATAATTTTTGTATTTCTTTTGCTATAATTATTTCTGAAAATAATTCTTCTCATTTCATTTTTGCCTGCACTTGAATATTATAGAGTTTTTGATTTACATTTAATTCTATGATTATCTCTATCTTTTCACTAGTATCATGAAAATCTGTATTTTTTATTTTTTTCTCTCAAAAAGCAACTCTGATTGCTTTGAGTATATTTGTTTTACCAACATCATTTTTCCCAACAAATACAGTTTTATTTTGTCAGAAATCAATAATATTATTTTTCAAACTTTTATAGTTTTTTATAGAAATCTTTTGAATGTAATACATAAAAAATAGAGTAATAATTAATTACTCTAATAATAACATATTTAGTATATATTTGACAAATTTTTAAATTAAATTATAAATAAAATACAACACAATTTAAAAAAATCAAAAATAAATAGGTGATAATGAAGCTTTGAATTACATCATGTAAATAGTAATCTCATTATATAAAAAACCACTGTTTAGGTGGTTTTTTTGATTTATTTAAATATTTTTGAATAGATTCAAGCAAGTATTACTCATAATCATAATATAAGTACGATTGTTGCTCATGGAGACGCATCAAAATAATATGATCAGAATAATCAAAGAATAACACTTAATACTGATGAGATAAGAGAAATATTTTTCATTTGCTTAAAACTATTTCATGCAAGCTTTCAAATATTAGCAGGAAGGACTAAAAATGCTCCTATAAGAAGTATTCAGAATATTTTGATAGATAATGCAATTAATAAACTCGTTAATACTAGGAAGGCTATATTTGCTAAATCTCAATATTTTTGTGTAGCCTTTGATATTTCATAACTGATAGAATTTCAAAGTAATATTTTTCATAAAAAGAAAAAAAATATAGCAGTTATTATGAATAATATTGCTGAAGTATAAATATCAACTGTATTTACAGCAAGTATATTTCAAAATAAGAAACTAAATATATCTACTTTCAGTCATGGGAGAAAGCTCAATAAAAATATTCAAAGGGCCATAGATATTTGAGATATATATTCCATGATAGAATCATTTGTTATTTTTTTAGTTTTTTCTAAAAAATAAACTCATGTTGCTGCAATAATTGCGGCAATAACAGCTGTAATGTCTCAAGATACTTGAAATATTAATCATATTATAATACCTAAAAAACTAGCATTTGCTATTGTATGTCATATTTGAACTTCTCTTCTAATGACTATATAGTTTCAAATGATAGCACTTGTTATTGATATAAAGAATCATGCAATTAGTGCATTTTGAAAAAAATTGTAAGATAAAATTTCCATTTTTAATTATGTGAATTATTATGTTTATGTTCGTGCGAATGTGTATGATTATAAGGAATAACATAATCTCAGAATACTGATCAAAAATCTGTGTTATTTTTTATTTCTTCTGGAGTGCCAGTACAGTAACAATCTTGATGTAAACAAACTATTTTATTAGAATGTGAATATACCATTTTCATATTATGAGATACTATTAGTATAGCTATATTAGGAAAATTATTTTTTATTTCATGTATAATACCATAAAAAACTTCTTCTCAAATTGCATCTATTCATGCAGTAGGTTCATCTAAAATTAAAAAGTCAGGTTTATCTAATAATGAATTTATAATAAGTACTTTTTGTAATTCTCATCAAGATAATTTTGATACTTGTTTATTGATGAATCAACAAGCATTAAACATTTTTAAATACTTATCAATATCATGCTTATGACCATTGTGATATATTCAGAAAAATTCATTTACAGTCAGTGGAACTGTTGCATCAAATGATAATTTTTGAGGTACATATCATAAATTTTTATATTTTTTAATTATCTCTCAGCTAAAATTTTTATTAATTCAAACTATAGTTTTAAGTAAGGTAGATTTTCAAGTTCAATTTTTTCAAATCAAAGAAACAATATCTCATTTATTTATAATAAATGAGATATTGTTTAGTACTTGTTTGTCAGAAAATTTTACTGATATATTTTTTAATTCAAGAATATTATTCATATATTTTCATCAGGTTATTTAAGTTTTGTTCTATATTATATAAATAACTATATTTATCAACTCATTGTCATAATGGATCTAATATATCCACTTCTAAATTATATTGTTGTTCTTGTAACATTTCTATTAATTTAGATTCAAATTGAGGTTCTTTATATATAGTAGTTATATTATTTATTACTATTGTATCTAAAATATTTTTCATATCTGATACACTTGGTTCTCTTCATGCTGTTTCTTCTAATACAACAACATATTCTTCATCTATTCAGAATTCATTAAATAAATAATTATATGCTTCATGGAATATAATAAAATGTTGTGTTTTCTTTCATTCAATTTTTTGATAAAAATGATTTTTTATTTTATTAGATTCATCTATAAATGATAAATAATTACTTTCATAAGTTTTAGTATTTACAGAATCTATTTTTATAAGATTATTTTTTATTTCTTTAGCAATTTTATTTCAATTTTCTAATGATAACCAAAAATGTGGATCGTAATATACACTACTTTCTTCTTCACCATGTTCATCATGATGTTCTTCTTCAGCATGTTCATCATGATGTTCTTCTTCACCATGTTCATCATGATTATGCTCATGTCATTCTAATAATGTAACATGAGATTTTAATTCTACTATATTATTATTATTATTATTACTTTCATTGTTTAATATAAAACTATCGATTTCTAATCATGTTGATAATATTATATCTGCTTGTGATATTTGTTTTATATGTGATGGTTTTAAATCAAAAGTATGTGGTGAAAACCCAGGTTTAATAATTGAATTAACTTCAACGTTATCTCATCATATAAATTTTGCTATTGATGCCAACGGTGTAATTGTAGCAACAATATTAATCTTAGTTATTCAATTAATATCTTGCTCATTACTTACTATATTATTACTACATGACAATAAAAATATACTAAGGATCAGACATATAAATACTTTTTTCATTTAAATATTCTTAATTATATAAAATGCAACTCATTTGCATTTTTACTTATTTTTAAAATTAAGTCAATTAAAAAAGAGAACTGTATTTATAATTCTCTTTTTAATTTGTTTCTTAATTTATTTAATACCTCTATTTTATAGAGAAACCTATTTAAAAGTTCCTCTATAAAAATGGGTAAAACAAAACATAACTTCCTATACAAATATATTTTCCTCCTTTTGTATATTTTCTAGGCATATACACTATACTCATAGCATATTAACACAACATTAATTTTTTCGACTTTTTTATAAACTAGATTGACATTATTAATATATATTGTTATTAAAATTTAGGTTATGTTAAGATATGCTTATTATAATACCAATATTAACACTAATAATTAATTATGAAAAACTCAATTAATTGGTTTATAATACCTACTTTAATTTTTGAAAGAGCTCATAATTTTTATAATATAATTTTTGATACACGCTTAGATGTTATTATTAATTCTAATTGAGATACAATAGCTATGATATGAACTAGAGATAAAAATAACTCTAGTTGATGTATTACTTCTAATATTAATCAAAAAATTTCTCAAGAAGGTTTATTTATATACTTAAATGCACAAGGTAAATTAGATGACATACTTAATAGAGTTATTCCTGCTTGAGGTAAAATAAAAAAACCTAGAACAAATATCTGAGAATATTGAAGTATTGCACATATACAAGATACAGAAGGGAATATAATTTGATTACACGATTATAATTAGCTCCTTTATTTGTACAATAACATTTATATATGTTATGATATCTTATATTGTTATATAAGATTATAAGCTATGTATCCATCAGTTAAAATATTAAAAAAATCTTGTAAGAAATATTGATATAATTTTTGAATTATTGACAAAGTTTCTAAAAATTTATTTCAGATAACTAATTGAAATAAATTTTTCTTTGCAAATAATCATAGTACAGGTATGTTTCCAATTAATAATCACTTTTCATCTTCAGTTGTTGCTGATAAAGCTTTCTGTTATCAAATATTAGATAAACATAATTTTAGGATACCTAAATGAAAGCATTTTTTTATTAAAGATTATTATAATTGATTTATAGATAAACTTAATTTAGGAAAAAATATATTAGATTATGTAAAAGAGATAGGTTATCCTGTTTTTATTAAACCAAATAATGCATCTTTATGAAATTGAGCAGAAGTGATTTATAATAAATCCCAATTAACAAAGCATTTAAGTATTATTAAGGAAATTTCTAATATTTGTATAGTTCAAGAATTTATTAAAGCACCAGAATATAGAATTTTTGTAGTAAATGGAGAAATACAATTTAGTTATAAAAGAAGTGCTGCATCATTAACTTGAGATTGAAAAAATAGTATTAAAAAACTTTTAAAGAAAACTTCAAATGAAATATTTATTCAAAGTTTATATTTATTAAGGGAACTTAATATTAGATGATTGAATTTAAATTCTATTTTAGATAAAGATATTATTATTCCATTACAGTGAAAATCAAATATTTCGGCATGATGAGACATTTCAGAATTAAAAATCAAACATTGAATAAAACTTGAGAAATGGGTGAAAAATTTAGTATCTAAATTTAATATTTGAGTAACAGGTATTGATATATTTGCTCCTAAAGGTATTAATTCACCATGAGATTTTATAATTATTGAGTTAAATAGTAATCCATCTTTAGTTTGAATTTATAAGCTAGGATATAAAAATCTTGTTTTTAATATTTGGAATAAAATATTAACATCATACTTTTGAAAAAATGATAACAGAAAATATAGGAATATATCATTGTTTTACAAAAAAAATAAATTAATTAAAAATAAAATAAAAAGCTCTATATAGAGCTTTTTATTTTACAAAAAAATATTTAATATTATATTGTTATAAGTTAAAATTAATCACAACACATGAAGTCAAAAATCAATAAAATTTTAGAAGATATTAAATTTAAAAAAGATGAGCTTTTAAAAGAATATGAAATATTAAGAGAAAAATATGATTTTGAATATATTAGATGAAAAATAGTCTTTTCATCCAAGAAAAAAGAAGAAAACAAAAAATTTAAGTTAGGATCATTAAGATATATATTAGGTTCTGAAATACGACATATCATATCAATGCCTTTTATTTATTCAATAATTATACCGGCTGTGATTTTAGATATATTTTTATTTATATTTCAAAATATTTGTTTCCGTTTATATTGAATCCCCTTAGTTAAAAGAAGTGATTTTATTTCTACTGAAAGAAAATATCTAGATTATTTAAATTGGATAGAAAAAATAAATTGTTTATATTGTTCTTATGTTAATGGAATATTTTCATTTGCTGTTGAAATTTGATGAAGAACTGAAAAGTACTGGTGTCCAATTAAACATGCAAAGAAAAATAATACATTTCATAATTGGCAAGACCATTTTGCTGATTATTGAGATGCAGAATGATTTAAAAAAAACTTTACATCTAACGCTGAATTTTTTACAAAAAAATAGGAAAGCTGAAGCTTTCCTATTTTTTTAAATTGAATATTTTTAATGAATTATTAAAAATTATTTCTTCTACTTCTTGAGGGGATTCTTTTCTTAGTTCTTGAATTTTTTCTAATACATATTGTGTGTACGATGGTTCATTTTCTTGTTTTCATCTATATGGAGCTGGAGTAAGAAAAGGAGCATCAGTTTCAATTAATATATTATTTAATGGTATATTTGCAGCTGTTTGAGCAATATCTAAAGCATTTTTAAATGTTACTATTCAACTAAAACTCATCATAGCTTTAGGAGATATTTCAAAACATTTTTCAGCAAAATTTAAATCTTCAGAAAAACAGTGAATAATAAAATTAGTACAATTGGTTTCTCTTAAAATTCTTAATATATCATCAGCAGAATTTCTATTATGTATAATAACTGGTAAGTTATATTTTTTTGCTAACTTTATATGTGCTACAAAATAATCTTCTTGGAGTTGTTTTTGTTTTGATAGCTCAATTGGATTTTCACTCACCCAATAATAATCTAAACCAGTTTCTCAAATTCAAACTATATTGTCCGGATTATGTTTAATATATTTTTCTAATATTTGAATATCTTGTTCTAATGTATGAGTTGTTTTTAAAACATCCGTTGGATGTATTCACACAGTACAAAATATATAATCATAATTTATAGCAAGAGCTACTGATTTAAGGGAAGTATGAATATTAGTTCAAATTGATACAAGATATTTTCAATCAGATTTTTCAAAATTATTAAGAATTTCTGATAATTGTTTTTCACGGGCCATATAAGGATGACAATGAGTATCTATAAACATAATATTTAAAATGTTATACCAGATGTAGATAATAAATAATTTTCACCTGATGTGTCAGTAAAGTTTGCATTAAATAAATTTAATTGTTCGCTTATTTTTTTTAATTTACTTGTTTCTACTGAAAATATAGTATCTCAAGCTTGTATATTTTTTTCTGGAGTATAATTAATTAATATTGATTGAATTCATTTTTCATCAGATAATCTCATAATTTCTCAATTATTATCTTCTTGTAATAAAACTCAGACATTACTAGGGTTATAAGTCATACTTATAGCGATATTTTTAACATTATCCATATTTTGATTTGAATAAAAATCAATAATATTACCATTTGTTAGACCATATACATCTGATTGTTCATTCTGAGTTTTTACTTCTAGAACATTAGCTTTCATTGTATTACCAAATGAACTACCATCTATTAGTAAAAAATTTACTCAAATTGCAAGAACTAAGCTAGTAACTACTACTCAGACATTTGATATTTTTTTCTGTTTTTTATATTTTTTGAAGATATCTTTCATGACAAATTAATCATTATTTAAATTATGTTTTTAGTGTACCAAAATTAAGCACTTTGTAAAGGTATTATCATATAATACTTAATTAAAGGAGTTAATAATAAAAAAAGCCGTTTTTAAACGACTTTTTTTTATTGTCTATAAAACTCGAGTTATCATAACTATACTAATTATGAAAATAATTCATGCTGATAAAAATGAAGAATATATTCATATGTTTTCTGCCTTTGCATAAATTTTATTTTTCAGAAATACAGCTAATAATACAATTCAAATTAGTGTAGTAAAAATTCATAATCATAATGCAATTACCAAGGGCATAATCCAGCTAGATTTACCTACAGCGAGTAATAATAAGAATATACTCCAAGCAAAGCTACAAGGAGCTAATCAAGCTAAAAAAGCTATAAATAAACTCGTTTTTTCAGGTTTTTTATTAAGATGCTGACTTTGTTTTCTATTATAAGCTTTATATAAAAGAAATAATGATAAGAAAAATAATAAAAAAGCACTAATAAATTGAATATAATAATTAAATTTTGAAATATCTATAAATGTTACTATTACTTTTGTTATTAAAAATAATAATAATATATCTAGTATGTGTGTTAATGTAAAAATAAAGGCAAAGAATATTCATTTTGTATATCAATGATTTCTTTCTAATGTATATGCTACAATTAAGCTTTTTGAATGACCAGGTCATATTGCATGGATTATTCCTAGGCCAAATACTATCAAAAATACATAAAATATGTTTCATTCATTATGTGTAAAGAAATCATCAATATACTTCATTACTTTTTTTAAATAATCATTTCAATAACCAAAATCAGATAGATTTTTAGCACTAATATTTGCTGATATTTCTTCTAGATTACTAATACTTTTCTGTACTGTTATTAAATCCATTTCATGTCTAAATTCTTGAGCTGGTCACAGTTCTGGATCAATAGGATTCCAACCATAATCAACTTCTTCTCTATCTGAATAATTATCTCAATCAGTATCTATTTTGTGGGGATCAGTGGCATATATTTTTTCTTCTTGATCTGATAACCCATCATTATCTGAATCAATTCGTACATTATTATTTATGTTATTTATATCTATTTCTAAATTATAGATTTTATTTGTTAAAACTTTATATAATAATGGTTTTATATTTTTTATACCATTATTTAAATTATAAAAAGTTATTCTGTTTGTTTGAAGAGGGAATTCTATAAAATACTTTACTTCTATATCTAGTTTTTCTATATCATTATCACAAATAAAACTATAACTTGTTGCTAATCATTGACTTAGTATTTGATGAGCATCATCTTGTCTTAACTCAAAGTTATTAAAT
>JAWUYB010000008.1:0-7990 GCA_034111025.1 Candidatus Altimarinota bacterium
CTTAGAATCTAAAGTCAAATGCAACTTTTAGAATTATGGTTAAACACTTCATTAGGAGAAAGAAATCAAAGTCTTTCTCTCGGTCTATTATTAATGAGAGCTACATATTTTTGTAGCTCTTTTTCTTCTAAAAACTCAAAATCAGATCATTTTGGAAGAAACTGTCTGAGAAGTCAGTTAGTGTTTTCATTAGTTCATCTCTCCCAAGAACAATAAGGATGAGCAAAATAAGTAGTAATATTAAGTTCTCTTTCAATATCATAATGATGTGCAAATTCCCTTCAGTTATCAAAAGTCATACTCTTTTTCTTGTATTTTGGAAATCATTGAAATGCCGCAATAGTAGCATCAGCTAAACTTCATGCCTGTGCATTAGGAAGTACTCGTGCTATTAAAAAGCCACTTCTTCTCTCTACATGAGTGAGAATACATTTTTTTGTAACGGTTTTTCTTTTTCACACTACTGTATCAGATTCCCAATGTCCCAAAGTAGTTCTGTTCTCTATACTCTTAGGCCTTTTATCTATACTTCTTCTATTAGCTATTTGGTATTTTTGTTTTCTTTTATGTTGATATTTTTTACCTTTTCTTCTAAAAAACTTTTTAATTAGCTCAGGATGAGTATTATATATGTAGCTGTAGATGGTGTCTTTACTCAGTCTTTCATCGGTCATGAGAGCCCACCTTCAGCTTATTTGTTCGGGAGAATAATACTCTTTTACTCTCTTGTGAATATAATCTTCTAAAGCTGATCATTTTTCAATCCTACAATACCTAACCGAAGCTTCGCTTCGTCTTAATACACGTTTTAAAAATACAGTTCTCGCTGAGAATTGTATTTTTCTTTTTCATTCTTTTCTAAGATAATCTTCTTTATTATCTGTAATTCATCATTTTCATCATGTATACCTATACATTATTTCATTATATTTTACGTCATTGTTGCTCAATAATCTGTAAATAGTAGATTTATGTCTTCATATTTTTAAAGCTGTCTGAGGAATACTATTTCATTCTTTCAATAATATTCTTATTTCATATATTTCTCATTCACTTAATTGTTTATTTCATTTATTCATATCACGAAAATTAATTATATTCTTTTAGATTATATATCATTTCTCTAAAAGTTGCATTTCGTGGTAGATTCTAGCCTTAGAATATTGATTTAATTATAATAAGTATTATAATATATATAATTTTACACTTAATACATAATACAATGAATTCGTTTCAACTACAAAATAGTGAAATTGAGTCTCGTAAAAATGATATTATACAAACCGTCTATGAAAAAATACTTCAACCTCTATTAATATCTGAAAGTAATACTTTTTCAGAATTAAAAAGAAAAATTGATATATTAAATGGTACTTTTTCTCACGTTCAAAAAATGTTTTCTGGAAGATTAAGAGATAATTGAGAAGATGCATTTATTCATCAAATAGAAGTAGTAGAATTACTATTTCAATACTCTGAAAATCCTACATTTGAAAAAGTATTAATTCTATTAGAACATGACACTATTGAAGATACTGATATTTCGATTAGTTGAATGAGAGAGAGCCATAAAGATGATAATGTAGTATTTTCTGTTGCTTTAATGACTAAAAAACCGTTTACTGAATATATAGATAATCCTGAAGATTTTAAAATATTCAACAATATTAAAAAAATGTGAATATTAAATATAAAGTGAAATATTAATGATAGTTTTAATGATAGACTTATAGAAAATAATATCACAAAAGATGAAAAATTAAGTCATGAATTATATGAAGAATTGTGAAGTAATTATAAATCAATAAGAAATAAAGATTATTTTAAAAATATTCAATCTTATAAATCTTTCTTAGAACATGCACTAAGAATAAATATAAATGAAGGATTTCAATTAAGCTTAGAAGAGATAGAAACCAATATAATTAATGCTCTTGAATGTAAGCTTATAGATAGATTGCATTGAATCATCACATTATGAAACTGTAGCTTAGTTAAAATTAAAAGAAAAATAATTGAAACTGAAATATATTTTGAAGATATTGCTTTAAACTATTTCCCTAAATTATGGGTAAAAATTGAAATTGAATTAGAAAAAATAAAAATAGTAGCTTTAAATAGAGAAAAAGAATGAATAACTTGAAACGTTTCTAAAATTTTATCTAATCCATCTCAAATAAATCTAGAAATATAATAAAAACATTTTAAAATATTAATTTTCTAAATATAATAGTGACTATATTTTATATAGTGATTATTATATTTATGTTTTCAGGAATAATTCAAGCAAAATCAAAAATAATATCAGCAGAAAATGGGAATTTTATTATTGAAAATAATTTCTGAAAAGAGTTAGAAATATGAGAAAGTATAGCTCATGATGGAACATGTATGACAATAACTTCCTTCGATAAAGATACTTATAGTTTTTTTACAATGCAAGAATCACTCAGATTAACAAATTTTTCTCAGAAAGAAAAATGAAGTTACTTTAATGTAGAAAGAAGTTTAAAGTTAAATGATGCTGTTAACTGACATTTTGTAACTGGACATATTGATACATTATGAACAATTACTAAAATTATTAAAAATAGTGATGATTCTATAGAAATATTCACAAGTTTTCCTAAAAAATTTAAAAATAATATTATAGATAAATGAAGTATAACTATTAATTGAGTGAGTTTAACTATATGTAAAAACTGAATTGATTATTTATCTGTTTCAATTATCCCACATACTCAAGATGTTACAAACCTTTGATTATTAGAAGTTTGAAATAATGTAAATTTAGAATTTGATATGATTTGAAAGTATATAAATAAAATTCATTCAAAATAAACAATAATTAAGTTTAAAATAAGGTAAAAAAATAATATTATATCAATACATTATAACTAAGAAAATATGTCACATTATACTATCGAAAAAGAAGATTACTCTACACTTGATAAAAATATATCAATTGCTATAATAACAGCACAATTCAATAAAAATTTTACTGATCAATTAGAATTACTAAATAAAGATTTCTTTATTCAAGAATGATTTAATAATATTAAAACATATCAAGTTCCCTGAGCATATGAAATCCCATGAATAGCTAAACAACTTATTGATAAAAAGAAAGTTGATTTAATTATTTGTTTGTGAGTAGTTATTAAATGAGATACTCCTCATTTCGATTATGTTTGTTCTGAGAGTGCTAGATGAATAATGAATTTAACAATACAATCAAATATACCTATTATGAATGGTATACTTACTTGTTTTTCAGAAAAACAAGTAAGTGAAAGACTAAAACCAGTCTATGCTTTATCAGGATTAAATACACTCGTTGCATATAACCAATAAAATATGGTAAAAATAATTAAAGGAGAGGTCGTACATTGAAATCAAATAGGACGTATACTTGGTTTTCCTACAGCAAATATCAAAATTGAGCCTTGAATAGTTGATGATTGAGTATATAAAGTAAATATAATTTTAGAAAAAAAATTGTATCATTGAGCTGCAACTTATTTAGAAAAGAAATGAGTATTTGAAGTTCATATTTTTAATTTCAATCAAGATATCTATTGAAAGAAATTAAAAATAATAATTTTTGATAAAATTAGAAATAATAAACAATTTAGTTCTGAAGATGAGTTAAAACAACAAATAAAAATAGATATTATCACAATTAAAAATTTAAAAGATTATGTATTAACTTTTTGAACTTTTGATATCATACATCCCTGACATGAATATTTTTTACGAAAATCAAAGTTTTATTGAGATAGACTTGTTACAATTGTAGCTACAGATAAAAATGTGGAAAAGTTTAAAAAACATAAATCTTCAAATACAATAACTCGTAGATTGCAAGATGTAAAGGATTTAAAAATTGCCGATATTGTAAGTCCAGGTAATGAGGAAAATCCACTTATATGGATAAAATTATATATGCCAAAAGTTATATGTTTATGATATGATCAAATAGGTTTTTCACAAAAATTGGAAGATTATATCAAAGAGGAAAAATTAAATATTTATGTAAAACGTATTAAACCATATAAACAAGATAAATTTAAGTCATCAATTATTAAAAAACAAAAAAAGAGATAAGTATGAACTTATCTCTTTTTTTAATCTTTTATCCTAAATAAGACTTTATATCAATGTGGGGCAAAGTTTGATAAAATATTATATAACTCTTGCATATTTCAGTGTATTTCTGGTTTTTCAGCAATATAATTATAAATAGGGATTAAGTATCTATATTCATCGTTATTAATTTTACTATCTTGTATTAATCTGAAAATTCTATTATAACATATACCTAACTTATGTTGTTTTGTATCAGTAATTCAGTCTATATTATATGAATTATAATTAACTCATGCTAATTTTAGATACATAGTATAATCTTCTTCAGTTTTATCAGATTTACTAAAATCTTCCCTAGCTAATTGTAGACAAATACTATCCGTTGAAACAAGCTCTAATTTATCCGAAGTAAATGTTTTTAATAATCATTCATATCTTTTAGTTAAATTTCTCCTCGGATCATTATCAATAGTGGCTGCATTTAAATCTACAAGAAAATAATTTAATCATAACTTCTTCATATTATCAACTGTTTCATCTGGTGTTTTACCTTTCACATAAGTATCAAACTGAACAACAAGAGCATCTTCTAATATTCTTTTATTATTTTCTGATATATAATATTTTAAAAATGTTCAAATTCTATATATACTTTTAGTATTTTTAAATTCTTGAGTGGGGTGAGTTATTCATTCATATATATTCATGAGTGACTTACTTATATCTTTATGATATTTAGAAAGACTTTGATCATTTCTTAATTTTCTTAAATTTCAAACTAAATTTTCTATATTATTAATATTAATTTTTTGAAAAATTGTTTGTGATGAATTGCCTTGATTATTAATTGCTTCTATTAACTTTATAGTATTTTTTGTTAAATTATTTTTTATAAATTCTGTTTTTTTTGTATGTTCAATATTTAATTCAAAAACTATTTTTAAATATTCTTGGTGATATAAATATGGAGCCTCTATAGAAGTCACATCTCAAGATTTAAACTCTTTATAAGATGCAGATTTTAAATTTTTAAAAGCATGTGGAAAACTAGATGAAAAAAAGTATATAGAAATAATTGTTAATATAACAAGTGATCCTAATAATTTTGATTGTTTTTCTTTTTCTTCAGATTCATCACTATAAGAACATCAATAGAATAAACCTAAACCAATAATTAATAAAAAGCAAAAATACATAACAATTCAATACCATACAATTCAATATGCAGCAATGGTCCAAAGGAATACATAAAAGAATGTAAATACTGAAATATATTTAAATAAAGTTCATTTTCATGAATCTTTTACTGAATATAAAAAATAGAATAAAGGTATAATGAAACCAATAAGTAATATTAAATATCAGCCTGGTAAGTTATATTTTGATAATATACTTGTTAAATATATACCTGTAGAAGGTATTATAAATAATATTAAAGCAACTATAAATAGAGCTAATACACCAAGGTATCAATATTTATTTCTGAATGGTAAAAATAATAATATTAGAGGTAATAATGCTAGATAGATATATGTTATATCTGTAAATTCTCATTTTTGATTAACTTGCATTGTTAAATTCCATGGAAGTTTAACATAGTTATTAATTCACTCTTCATAACCAAAATATCTTCAGAAGTCTTCATTTGAAGTAGTACCTGAAGCTGACATTCTTTCAGATGTAGATTTTTCTTTAATTTTTTCTAATTCTTTTTCAGTATGTATATCTGAATAATCAACTTTTAGGTATTCTTTATTTCCTGATATCAATGCCGAGATATTTAATGTATCAGATTTAGAATAATTGAATATAAACCAAGGTAATAAAGCAATTATAATTCACATTAATATAGAAAGGAATTTTATAAAAAATCCTTTTATTTTTTCTTTATTTAATATTAATGAATATATAAATAGAACTATTCAAATAATTCAAGTTAGTAATGAAAAATTATTTATAAAGATAATATCAGTATGAGGATATGATACATTCATTAATTTCCAAAGTCAGAATTTAGTAAATATAGCAAAATATATTCCTAAATAACCTAGGAGTGCAAAAAATCAAAGTCTAGCATAAAATAATAATGCAAATAACCCTGAAATTAATAATAATGTTGTAAATTTAATACTAAAAGCAAAACCTAAAATTATTCAAACTAATAAATAATATATATATTTAGATCAAATTGTTGTATTTTTATTTCCTAAAAATGATAAAAATTTATTTTTAAAACTAGTTTCATCAGTATTTAATAATAATTTTAAGATTAAATACATTGCCGATATGCTCACAAAGTATAGACCTGGATCTAATTTCATATCTTTAGCTTGTTCAAAAATAAACATTGGCATAGCTATAAATATAGTAGATAATAATAATGGTATATTTATAAAAAACTTCTTTACTTTAGATTTTAATAAATCAGAGAAAATAGCAATCATTAATATAAATGATAGTATTCATCCTACATTATTTAGGAAAAAAGCTTGAGTGGGTGAATTAAAAATATATCAGATACCTGTAAAAGTTTCCCAAGAAAACATATTAGTTACATTAAATATCCTTCATGATTCAGCTAATAACTGTCCGTAATTCATATATGCTCCTAGATCATCCCAACCAATTGGAAAAGGTCTGAAAATACTAATTAAATTTACTGATAATAATAATGTAGACAGTATAAATAAAAATTCAGTTGAAAGTAATTTTAAACCATATCACTCTGATTTAGAAAATTCAAATCTATAATTAATAAAATAAATCATATATTCTAATAATGTCTTCCATGATATTATTATATATAACAATAAAACTCATATAATACTATATATATTATAAAATCATAACATTCCTATAATAACAATAGTTGTTAATACTATAAAAAAACCGAATATTAAACTGATTATATTTTTAAATGTATCATTCTCACTTTCAAATCAATTAATATTTCATAAAATAATTTTTCATATTGAAATACTAATTAATACAAATATTAGTGGCAATATTAAAAATCATATTATTTTAAAAAATAATATGATTCACATTGCAAAACTCATATTTTGAAGTATGAAAAACATTCCTGATAATACTAATAAATTTATAGCTCAAAATCATAATACTGTCAGTAAGCTATATGAAACTTTATCTTCTGAATGATTTGTAACTTGAAAATATTTATATATTCAATATATAAATCAAATAATTAATATATATAAAGTATATCAATTAAAATTTTCAATATGATTAAATTTAAAATAATATTGTTGAATAATAAATAAACTAAACATAAATAATAGTAAAATTTTCGCTAAATATCCTAACATAGTTGTAAATTAAAAATATATTTTAAAAAGTTTACAAAATATATTAAAACTCGCAATACTTTTAAGTATTTAATGTTAAAAACTCTTTGTAGTTTTTATATTTATTTGTATAGTTAATGACGTATTAATTTCATATTAAAAAACATCATGATTGATCAACATAGTTCATTAGCAGAAAAATTTTTAAAAAAAGGTTTTTGGTTATATCTGTTTAGTTTTATTATTGCTCCAATGGGGTATGTTATAAAAATAATTTTATCTTGAGAATTATCAGTTAGTGAAATAGGTATTTTATATGGAATAATTAGTCTAATTACAATGATTAGTGCCTATAATGACTTGGGTGTAACCGAAAGTATGAAACACTTTATACCTCAATTTGTTACCGAAAAAAGATATGATAAAGTAAAAGCTATACTTTTTTTAGCATTAGGCTTACAAATAATTACATCTTTATTAATAGCAGTTATCTTATATCTCTGATCTACATTTATTGCTATTAATTATTTTAAGACCATTGCTGCAAAAGAAACATTACAAGTTTTTGCATTTTTCTTTTTATGACTAAATATTTT
>JAWUYB010000009.1:0-14318 GCA_034111025.1 Candidatus Altimarinota bacterium
ATTATCTGAAACAAAAACACAAACACAAACACAAACACAAACACAAACACAAACACAAACACAAACACAAACACAAAATCGAAAAAAGGAAGTATATTATGACATCAGTAATAAATTTTTATGGGATGAATATTATTCAAGTAGCTGAAAAAATAAATGGACCAAAATTTAATCCAAATAAAAGAGTACAAGAAAATCGTTATTGGTCTGTTTTCCGTGAATGGAAAAAATTATTTAAGAGTCTTAATTCAAAAGTTTTAGGTTTATCTAAAACTCAAAGAAATAATGTATACACATCATTTTATACAGCTTATTATAGACAGTATTTTTACGCAAAAAGCTAAATAATAATGTAAAAAAAAACCAGCTAAAAAAGCTGGTTTTTGTTTTGCATATTTTTTTGACACGAAGGAAATATTGGATTTGAAAAAAAAGAATTTTTGACTATAGTTTATGAAATTTTTAACCTAAAAAGCTCAAATGCATAAAAAACCTCTAATATCTGCAATTATAACTGTACTATTTATGAGTATTCTATTTGGATACTCTCTTGTTTTCGGTGAAGCTGGAAACTATAATGGTCAAGTACGCTTAGATTATTCTAGTTGAAAAAATATCTATACATCACACTTAGAATTAAATAAAGTAAATCTCTTGTTTAAATCAGGGGTAGATTTATCTGATTTAGAGATTAGCTCATCATGTGAAACATATTCAAAAATGATGTATAAAAAGAAAAATTTATACTATTTTGAATTAAAATATTTCACAGACTGTAAAGACTCATCAATTTCTATTAAAAATACTAATTGACAAGAATTATATTTATGAGAACTAGAAATAGTTTCAGAATATGATTTGTATTATAAATTCGTTGATCAGTCTAATGAAAGTATACTAAAAATTCAATCATTTTTATCAAAAAAAATTATTAAATTATCTAAAGTAAAATTATCATCAAATATACTTATAAGAGCAAAACAAAAAAGAGCACTAAAAGAAACTCAATTCATACAAAGTTTTTTACAAAATTTATTAAAACAAAGAACAGAAAAATACTTAGTACCTGTTGCAGGATATAATATTTCAACAAAACATTCAAGAATACCTAACGCAGGGAGACCTTATAGAGAGAGTTACACTGATGGGATTCATCATGGTTGGGATGTTGGATCAAAATTAGGTGAAAGTGTGAGAGCATTAGATAACGGTATGATTATTAGAGTTATTTCAGATTTTGAATACTCTGACTTAAATTATATTGATCACTGAGAAAATTTAACACATGATGATGAGGTTGAGAATTTAGATATATTAAGATGAAATCAAGTTTGGTTAAAAACATCAAAGTGAGACGTAGTATTTTATAGTCATCTACAAGATGTTTCTACTCATCTAAAAGAATGAGTTATGGTTAGGAAATGAGAAACACTTTGAACAATAGGGATATCATGAGTGCCAGATAAAAATTATAAAGATTATCATCTACATTTTACTATTCATAAAAATCCATATAATAAAAAAAGAAGTCAAACATACAGTTATGAAGATTATATGAATTGGGATTGGTATTTTAAATGACAATCGTTAAATGAAGTATTAAAATATCAGTCAGAAATATTTAAGTCAGAATACTAATACATCAAAATATAATAAATTAGTTATGAAAAAAAAATCAGATCCATTAATAACCAAAAATAAAAAAGCCTTTTTCGATTATGAAATGATTGATTCATGGGAAGGAGGTATTATTTTGAAATGACACGAAACAAAAAGTATAAGACACTGACACGTTAATTTAAAATGATCTTTTTTGAGTATTATGTCATGAGAAATATATCTAAAATATTTACATATTACACCATGGAAAGCGCTTTCAAATAGATGATCTTTAGATACAGATGCACCAAGAAAAGTGTTATTACATAAAAAAACTATACAATACCTTACTCAAAAATCAAAAGAAGGTGGATATACTATAATTCCAACTGAATTATATTTCAAATGAAGTCTTATAAAAGTAAGGGTTGCTTTAGCTAAATGAAAAAAAGCACATCAAAAGAAACAAGTTCTCAAAGAAAGAGCAATGGATAAATCAGCAAAACTTGCACTAAAGAAGTATATATAATACTTCTTTTTTTGTATAAATATTTTTTATATGTTAATACTTTATACATATTACAATAATATAAACATATTTGCTGAAACATTTAGATCATTATATGATTTTTATGAGACAAATCCATAAAATTTTTCATATATTGAGGGCGGGTATTATTGATAATATATTAACGGAGGAAGAGTTAGAAAAAGTTACAGTAAAATTATTAAAAATATATGAAAAAGAAAATAGAGAAGATCTTAATTTCAGAAATGAAACGCAATTATTAATGATCTTCTCTATTTTATATATTATTAATATGTCAATAGATTTATTTTGTCAGAAGTCTTTTATATATGATATTATAAATGTAATTACTTTTTTATAGAATATATTATGTTTAAATATTATAAACAACTATTTACTTGTTTCCTTTGTCAAGAATTTACACTGATCCTAGAATGAGGTGGTTGAGGAAATCAAGATAAGGCCAAAGAAGATGTTTCTGATGATAATGATGGAATAACTACTGATGAGTTAATACAAAAATTATTTGAAGATGGAGAAGTGTCTATAGAAGATATTGCTGCAATTAAAGAATCAAGAGAATCAGAAAAGGAAGTTTTATCTCAGAATTCAATAGATGCAATAAAAAAATATGAAATAGATGCTACGTTAAAACTGTTAGATACAGGTATCTTAATTCCTGAACATGTGAAATTAGATAATAATAAACTAATAAATTTTTTAAATAACATAACAGGAAACTGTCCTGAAGATTCTGAAGTATGATGTGATAATGATCAAATAACAAAAGATGTTAAACCAGGTCTAGTAAGCTATATCGCATTAAGTAATCAAAATTCATTAATAGTTGTTAATGAAAAACTTACAGATTCAGGAACAGTAAAGGATGCTTTTATTGATGTTGATACATTAGTTAAAGCAGAAATAGAAGAAGAAAAACAAGAACCAGATACTGATACTGAAAAATCAGTAGGTAGAAATTTTGAAACTGAAGAAATCAAAGATTCTCCATTAGTACAAGCCAAAGCTATAGTAAATCAATTAACTCTATGAGAAGGTCATAAGGTAGATATGCCAAATTGAGTATTTACTATATATAATGAACATGGTTCAAAGCTATGTTGGTTTGATATAAATTCTCATTTAGAAAATCCACTATTATCAACTGATGGGCAATATGATCCTGTAAAAGTTCAATCATGGTATGAATGAAAAATAGGTAAATTTGAAAAAAACATAGAAAAACAAACAGAAAAACAATCAGAAAAACAAGCAGAAAAACAATCAGAAAAACAAGCAGAAAAACAAGCAGAAAAACAAACAGAAAAACAAACAGAAAAACAAACAGAAAAACAAACAGAAAAACAATCAGAAAAAGTTGATATTAAATCCATAGATGACTTAAAAGCTGCACTTGCTGATAAAAAAATTGTAAAAGAAAGTGGAGATTACTATTTTGTACCAAAAAGTTTTGATACAAAAACTGAAACTGATAGAGCTGCTATTAAAAATGATGCTGAATGAGTATCATCTTTAGAAGAAGTGCTAAAAATAATTAATGATTTACCAGATGTTGATTTAGCATTTGATAAATCTATGAATGAAGAACAAAAGTTAAAATTAATAACTGATATTATAGGTTATAAATTTGCAGAAGGTGATGCAGAGTTACATACTGATAAATTTTCAACAGTTGATTTAGATTCTGATTTAATCGATACTATTTATACTAAAGAAAAATTTGAAAAAGCAGTAACTCAAGAGCTAAATGATTTAATACAAGATGCTACTGTTACATTTGAATCATGAGAACAAGATTTAGTAGATTTATTAGGAACAACAACTATTGATTTTAAAGAATGAGAATTATCATTTCAAAATACAATTGACCCCCTAGCAAAAGCTAAATTAACTGAAATAGTATCTAAAACATTCAAAAAATATGGTGATTTAAAAGATGTGAAATTATCTTTTGATAGTAAAAATGAACAAGTTGTTAATCTATATTCAGAAGAAAATCAAAATATTTTTGACTCATTAAATACTGAATCTACAATTACTCTAACAAATGGACTATTTCAATGAATTCCAGAACCAATAAATGATAAAGTATTATATACTATAACAAATGGAGAAGGATCTGTTATTCTGAGTTGAAAAAAATTAAATGAAGTATTAGCTGCAAATGATAAAAAGGTAAATAAAGCTACAAGTGAAAAATGAGATTTAAAATCGAGAGAATCAATTAAAATTAATGATACTCAATTAGCATTAGAAGAATTAGGGTTTACAGAATTTAAAGATATTGATTTCGAAGGTAAAACTGATGAGGGTAAATATGAATTCTCTTATGAAGGAGAAACGGTACTAATTTCAGCTGATTGAAAAACTATTACTGATGAGAAATGAAATATGTTAAAAGAAAATATTTTAAAACTAACGGAGTCAGATATAAAAGAATCTGTAAAAGTATTACAAGCACAAGCGGCTTTAAGTGAAATAGTTAAAGACAAAGAAAAAGATGATAAAAAAGAAGCAAAAGAAGTAGCAAAAGAAAAACAAAAGACATTAAAACAACAAGAAAAAGATATTAAAAAACAACTTTCAAGTGCTGAATTTTCTGTAATGGATTTATTCTGAAAAGAAGCGAAAGATATGAGAGATGAAAATGGTAATGTAAATAAGGACGACATAGATAAAGTATTATGGTTAGATGAATTTTCAAAATCTGATTTATCTGATGAACTAGACCTAAATGATATTAAAATAGATTAAAATTCTGATTGAGGTACTGCTAGATTCGATTTTGATGACAGTAATTGAAATCAAGATTTTAATGAAAAACATACAGTAGATATATCTAAAATGACTATAGATGGTAAATTAGATATGGATATGTTCAAAGTAGCATTAAAAGATTCAGCTGCTGCTGCAGTTAAAAGAATGAAAGATGCTAAATAAAGACAACTAAAAAAAACGACTAAGTCGTGTTTTTTAGTTGTCTTTTTTTTTACCACAAACAGCTTCTAAAGGTTTATAAACTGCTACGTTTTTAAATCCTTTTTCAATAAGATATAATCAATATAATTTTGACATTACACCTTTATCACAATAAAGAATATAGTTTTTTGACTGATCGAGATTTTTAAATTTATTATTCACATCATAAAAAGGTATTTGTATGACTTCTCTCCCTTTTATTTCAAGTGGTGATTTTTTTACTGTATATGGTTCTCTTACGTCAATTATAACATCATCGTCAATAGGGAAGTTTTTGTATTCTATATCATCAGATTCTCATTGAACTTGATCTATTATATCTCATACTTTTTCTACTTTTTTATTTTTAATTGCTTGAGTTAATAATTCTGAATCAAACATTGCTTCTTCTTTGAGTACTTTGTCTAAACAAGCTCATGTAGAAGGTCTATCAGATATTACACCACAATATTCAGGCATATTACAAGCAAAATCATAGGTTCCTATCATTTTAGTGATATCAATTATTTCTTGTTTATTAAACCCTATAAGAGGTCTTAATATAAGTGTTTGAGAGGCTTTATCTATTACAAACATATTTTTAAGAGTTTGGCTTGAAACTTGACCAAGACTATCACCTTTTACTATTGCATAATATTTATGAGCTTGAGCAAGTTGATCAGCGACTTTTAACATACATCTTTTTAATATGATTGCTCTATATTTATGACCTATATTGGTTACTAACTCTTTTACTACTGCTTCAAATGGTATAGTCATTATACGAGCATTATAACCAGAAGAAAATTGATTATTAAGATAATAAGCAACTTGTTTTACTCATAACTCATGAGCAGAACCTCATAGATTAAAGAACAAGAAATCAACCTTACAACCTCTTTTCATCATTGAATATGTTGAAACACCTGAATCAAAACCACCTGATATTAAACTAATAACTCTATCTTGCATTCCTACTGGATATCAACCAATACCTTGTTGAGTTGATTTCACTACATATAGGTTTGAACCTCTCACTTCTAAAGCTACAGTTACTTCTGGTTTTCTCATTTGAACTCTCCCCTTGATTCATATTTCATTGAGTTTCTTGAGTAATCATTCTCAAATATATCTTTCTAACTCAGTTGATGTAAAATCATGTTTTCAATATCTCTTTACTCTTACACAAAACGTTTTATCTTTTATTTGATCTATATAGGTTTCAGACACTTTTTTTACAATTGTAGCAAAATTATTTGTTTCAAAAAAATCAACTTCTATAAATATTTCAATACCGGGAATACGAGATAATGCTCTTTTAATATCTGTTATTTCAAAATCTCTTTCTAATGAAAAATCAATAATATTTACTTCGATATTATCATAATATAAGTGAACCATTAGGTTTTTAGATATCTTATTAATACGAAGATGAATATTTTTTTGAAGCATAGCTAATGTTTTTTTTCTGACAGGTTTTGATTTAATCATTATTTCAGAAAAGGGTTTTATAATGAATTTCATAGAGATTAATTAGTTGTATTATAAGGTACTATTGTATTGAAATATGAAATAATTCAAGTAAATAAAAAGAGTAGTCAAACTACTCTTTTATTATCATCATTACTCCATCATCTTCATCGATAGGGAGAGTATTATATTTTATATTATTTTCTTCTAAATATTCCCATAATCATACCATTTTTACTTTAAATTTTATAACATCATCTATAATTATAATTCATCATTTTTTTGTTTTTGGCCAACAAAGTTCTAGGAAATCTTTACTTCTTCTCATCATACCATCTATAAATACAAAATCATATTCATTATCTGGAAGTTTTGGTATTTCATCAAGAGCATTTCCAAGGATAGCTGTAATCATATGATCAAGTTGAGTCTCTTTAAAATTTACTAGAGCTTCATTATGAGATTTTTCTGAAAAATCTATAGTTGTTATATGACCTGATACTGTATCTAAATAATCTCAAAAATTGATTGCAGAAAATCAATTTGCAGTACCTATTTCTAATATTTTTTTAGATTTAGAAATTTTCAGCAAATCTACTATAAATTGAGCATTTACATCACTAATATTAGGAACAGTATTTTCTATTCAAAATATTCTTAATTTTTTGATAAATTCACTTCTTTCCATATGTTTTTATTTAAATTTATTTATATATATCTTATGAAAAATACTTATTTTGCAATTTTTATATTAAAAAATTTGCATTAATTCGCAGTTTTCTCTATAATTAATGTGTTATTATATTTTTTTAACGAGATAACACTATGAAAAATACAGTTAAAGCAGGTATTTATGCTGCTGCTGGATCTACATTATTAGCTATTAATACTGTTTCTGCTATTAATGTAACTGGGACTCAAACTACATCTACAGGTGATAATGGTACTGATGGTAATTTTATTACTACTCTAGATACAATGTTAGGATATGTTATTGGTTTACTATATTTCATTGCTGTAGCATTTGCTCTGTATGGAGGTTTTCAAATTCTTACTGCTGGTTGAGATGAAGAAAAAGTTAAAGGAGGTAAAACTACTTTAATTAATGCAGTTATTGGTTTAGTTGTAATATTCTTAGCGAGTCAAATCGTTTCTTGGATTGTTAATTTAGGAGCTACTACTATTAAATAATTCACATATTAGATATGAGAAAAATATTAATAATTGCTTGTTTATCACTCATATTTTTACAAGTATGAGCATCTGATGCTTGATCTTTATTTTGAACTGATAAAATATCTGAAACACTTAAACCAAATGGTGATAGTTGAGATAATGATTTAGTTCAAACAGCAGATAATTTGTTAGGTTATTTAATAGGGTTACTCTATTTTATAGCTGTGGCACTTTGAATATATGGTGGATTCACTATATTAATATCTGGATGAGATGAAGATAAAGTAAAAAAATGAAAAAATATCATTATTTACGTTGTAATCTGACTCATTGTTATATTTCTTGCCAGCCAATTAGTTAATTGGGTAATTGAAACTATGACTACTGTATCTGACCCAAATTTAAGCAATTAAAAAAAAAGAATAAATTATATTTACTCTTTTTTTTTGTATATTTTATTTTTTTATTAAAAATCATAATTATCCACGTCAGAATTATCATCACTAATCATCATACTTTTTAATCAAAATCATATTGCTACTCCAATACACGTTGAAACAATTGATAACATCCAAGCAGTAGAGCTGGTATCTATAAATAAATAAGCTGGAGCTCTTCAAACAATATTTTCAACAACAAGAATTGAAGTAAGAGCTAAACCACCGAAAACTAGAATTTTATTAAGCATTTTTTTTGAGTGAAATATTATAATTATATAAAAATTATAATATTTTTTTGTATTTTACAAATTAAACTAGAATTTTCTTGTTTTTTTGTATAATACTCCTATCAAAAATACTTTATTTAAAAATGTGAAAAAAGAAGAATGTATAACCATAAGCAAATAGAAAATAAATGGCAAAAGGTATGGGAAGAATCTAAAACTTATAAGATAGAAAATGATTTTACAAAACCTAAATTTTATTGTCTTGATATGTTCCCCTATCCATCAGGAGCTGGTCTTCATGTAGGTCATCCAGAAGGAATGACTGCTAATGATATAGTTGCACGTTATAAAACAGCAAAAGGCTTTAATGTACTTCATCCAATGGGATGGGATGCTTTTGGTTTGCCTGCTGAAAATTTTGCTATAAAAACATGAACTCATCCTAGAATTACAACTGATGCGAATATTTCTAATTTTAGAAAACAAATTAAAGCATTAGGTTTTTCATACGATTGGGATAGAGAAATAGATACTACTGATCCAGAATATTATAAATGGACACAATGGATATTTTTAAAATTATTCGAAAAAGGTCTAGCATACGAACAAAATCTTCCAATTAACTATTGTCCAAGTTGTAAAACTGGTCTCGCAAATGAAGAGGTATTAAACGACTTTACATGTGAAAGATGTGGAACAAAAGTAGAAAAAAGAAGAATCAGACAATGGGTTCTTTGAATCACAAAATATGCAGAAAGATTATTGAGTGACGTTGATAGACTCGATTGGCCAGAGGGGATTAAAGAAATGCAAAGAAACTGGATTGGTAAATCAGAAGGTTGTGAATTTACATTAAAAAAAGTTTGAGATGAATCTAAATCTATAGGTGTCTATACTACTAGAGTTGATACAGTTTTTGGTATGACTTATTCTGTTCTTGCTCCAGATCATGTTGATATAATGGATTTTATTACTGATGAACAAAAACAAGTATGTCTTGATTATATAGACGAATCAAATAAAAAATCAGACCAAGATAGAACTCAAGACGATAAAGAAAAAACAGGTGTATTTACATGATCATATGTAATTAATCCTTTTAACGACAAAGAAGTTCCACTTTGGATTGCTGATTACGTATTAGGGAACTACGGAACATGAGCTGTTATGGCAGTTCCTGCCCATGATATCAGAGATTTTGAATTTGCTAAAAAATATGATTTGGAAATAGAGCAAAGTATTGCTCAATATATAGTAGCTACTTGAATAAATGCTCCTAAAAAATGAAAAGAAGAAAAAAAGAGAGAATTTATTAATGCAATTATTGAGTACAATTGAAAATTTCTTTTATTAAAAGAAAAAGTTTGATGTAAATTTGTATGATGATGACTTGAAAAAGATGAAACACTTTTAGAGTGAATAGAAAGAGAAATATTGGAAGAAACTTGATTTTTAGATCTTTGAAAAGTATCTACAATATTAAATTCAGCATATTATTGATATGCATATAGACATACTCATGATAGAAATGATAAATGATTTGATTACCCTTTCTTCCATATAAAATTAAACTCTTTAAAACAAGAAGAGATTTCTGAAGAAGAAAAAGCAATACATAGTTTAATATGGGTAGAAAAAGAAGAAGTCCAAAATCTATTGTTTTCTGATGGTCATAAGTATCCATGGAATTGTTTTTTAGAAGAAAAGGCCTTTACAAATTTATGAATATTAGTAAATTCATGAGAATTCACAGGACTCACTTCTAAAGAAGCTCAATCTAAAATGGCTGAATTTGCTGAAGAAAATAATTTTGGTACAAAAAAAGTAAATTTCAAATTAAGAGACTGGTTATTCTCGAGACAAAGATATTGGGGAGAACCAATTCCTTTAGTTCATTGTGAAGACTGTGGAACGGTTGCAGAAAAAGAAGAAAATCTTCCAATACTTCTACCAGATACTGATAACTTTGAACCATCAGGTGATGGAACATCTCCATTATCAAAAATAGATAGCTTTGTAAATTGTGAATGTCCATCTTGTGGAAAACCTGCAAAAAGAGAAACAAATACAATGCCACAATGGGGATGATCTTGCTGGTATTATTTGAGATATATGGATCCAAATAATTCGCAAGCTCTAGTTGACCCAGAAGTAGTGAAATATTGGGGTGAAGTTGACTCATACGTAGGTTGAGCAGAACATGCAGTGTTACATCTCTTATACGCAAGGTTTTGGCATAAATTTCTCTATGATATAAATGTAGTTCCAACTGATGAACCATTCTATAGATTAAGAAATCAGGGTTTAATATTAGCTCATGCTTTCCAAAGAAAAAACTGAGGACTATTAGCAAATGACCTAGTAGAAGAAAAAGACTGAGAATACTTTGAAATCGAGACGGGTGAGCCAGTAGATAGAATTGTTTCTAAAATGTCTAAATCACTCAAAAATGTTGTGAATCCAGATGATATAGTAGAAGAATATGGTGCAGATTCTCTGAGACTTTATGAAATGTATATGGCAGAATTTAAAGATGCTGCTCCATGGGATTCAAGAGGTATTATATGAGTGAGAAGATTTTTAGATAAATCTGAAAGATTATTTTCTCAAGAAGCAAAACTTTCGACTGAATCAGATGAATTTACTGAAAAACTTCTTAATAAAACTATCAAGAAAATAGAATCTGATATTGATAATTATAAATTTAATACAGCTATATCTTCAATGATGATTTTAGTAAATAATGGTTTACCAAAAGATATAGATGCACAAAGAAACTGGAGAAGTATTTTTTGTCGTATTCTTCATCCATTCGCTCCTCATCTTGCTGAAGAATTATGGGAAAGAATGCATAAACAATCAAGTTCTATATTCTTAGAACCTTGGCCTGAATATGATGAATCTAAAACTATTGATAACACTATCATTATATGAGTCCAAGTACTTGGAAAGCTCAGAGGAGATATCGAAGTAACTAAAGATGAAGATAAAGACTCAGTGCTTCAAAAAGCGAGAGAAAATGAAAACGTTGCAAAGTGGCTAGAAGGTAAAACAATTGTAAAAGAGATTTATGTTCCTGGAAGAATAGTAAATATAGTAGTTAAATAAAAAAATCACAAGAAATTTATTTCTTGTGATTTTTTAAGTTATAGAATTATTTCTCCCTTTTACAAAGGGAATACCCGCAGGGGGGAGGGATTAAAAGCTAAGTGTACAATAAAAAAAGAGAAGAAATATATTATTTCTTCTCTTTTTAATTTTGATTAATAAATCAAATTAACTTCTTTTTCTTTCACCTTCTTTTAAGAATTTTTTTCTTAATCTAATTGTTTCTGGAGTGATTTCTACGTATTCATCTTCAGAGATGTAATCAATAGCTTCTTCTAGAGACATTAGTTTAGGTGGAGTTAGTTTTAATGCTTCATCTGTACCAGATGCTCTTACATTAGTAAGTTTTTTATTTTTAGTTGCATTAACAGTTAGATCTTGATCTTTATTAGATTCACCAAGAATCATACCTTCATATATTTCAGTAGCTGGTTGAACAAAGATTGTACCTCTATCTTGTAATTTGAATAGAGAGTAAGCCATAGTTTTACCATTTTCCATTGAAATCATAGAACCAACAGCTCTTTTTTCAATAGTACCTTTATATTCTTCAAATGCTTCGAATGAACTTGAAAGTAAACCTTCACCTTTAGTCATTGTTGTAAATAGAGATTTGAAACCTAATAGTCCTCTCGTAGGAACTGTGAATTCTAAGTTAACAATACCATTATTTTCAATCATGTTAGTCATTAGACCTTTTCTTTTCCCAAGTTCTGCAATAACTGGACCTTCAGAACCAGCAGGAACTGAAATATTTACATTTTCAATAGGTTCCATTTTTTTCCCATTTTCTTCTCTCATAATTACAACTGGAGCACCAACTTGTAATTCAAAACCTTCTCTTCTCATTGTTTCAATAAGTACAGATAAGTGAAGTTCACCTCTCCCTGCTACTTCGTAGTTATCACCTGAATCAAAATCAACTTTTAACCCAACATTTGTTTCTGTTTCTTTTTCTAATCTATCTCTGATTTGTCTAGAAGTAATGAATTTACCTTCTCTCCCACAAAATGGAGAATTATTTACAAGGAATTCCATTTTTAGAGTAGGATGATCAATTGTGATAGGTGGCATTTGTTCAATACTTTCGTTAGCAGCAATAGTTTCACCTACGAAGATGTCAGGAATCCCAGCAAGAGTGATGATATCACCAGCAAAAGCTTCATTAGATTCTTTTTTTTCTAATCCTTCATTTGTAAGAATTTTTGTAATTTTACCTTTTCTTTGAGCACCTTCGTTAGAAGTTACAACAACTTCTTGACCAACTTTAACAGAACCATCATAGATTCTACCAATACCAAGTCTTCCTAAGAAGTTATCGTATCCAAGATTAGCAATTTGCATTTTTAGAGGAGCTGTAGCATCATTTTCTTTCGCAGCAACTTTTTCCATTACGTAGTCTAGTAGAGGAGTGATATCTTTTTGTTCAGGATTAGCATCCGTCCAAGAGAGACCTTCTCTAGCAATAGCATAAATTGGCTCATTTAAATGTTCTAATTGTTCATCAGTAGCACCTAATTGAACGAATAAGTCGAATAATTGATCAACAACCCATTCAGCTCTTGCAGAAGGTTTATCCATTTTATTGATAACAATAACTGGGTGTAGACCTAACTCAAGTGATTTTTTAAGTACAAACTTAGTTTGAGGCATAGGCCCCTCGTAAGCATCTACTACTAAACAAACTGAATCAACAGTTCTAAGTACTCTTTCTACTTCAGAACCGAAATCGGCATGACCTGGAGTATCAACAATATTAATTTTATTACCTTTATAAGTAATACCTGTATTTTTTGAGTAAATAGTAATACCTCTTTCTTGTTCTTGAGCATTACTGTCCATAGCTCTTTCTTCAATACCAACTCTAGCATCAAAGTTATCGTCAGCTTTTAATAATTCATCTACTAATGTAGTTTTCCCGTGATCTACATGGGCAATAATTGCAATATTTCTAAATGACATAAAAATTACTTAAAATATATACTTAAAATTCATGGTTTTAACCAAGATTTTAAAACAAGAGGAGTATAGGGATAAATGCTAAAAAGTAAAGTTTATTTTTTATAGTATTGACACAGTTTTAAAATAATTTATTATGTATGTAATTGGGCTTAATTTTGTATATATATATGAATGATTTAAACAGTAGTAATCTTTGATGAGAATATTACCCAAGTACTCAAAGAATATATTTTGATATATTTGAAACTAAATATCAAGAACTATCAAAGAATTTAGGATTTGATTATTCCGATAAGGCTCAAATATTATATGATAGACAATGAAACTATTTAGTTATCTGAGTTATGTATAAATGATATTTACAATTATCTGAATGAATTAATCATGAATTATTACAATATATAAACTCAACTAATAATTTTGATATTTCAGATTTATTAATCAAAATGTCTGATATTTCTCAAAAAAATAAATTTATAAAATTTAAAGTAAATGATAATACTTTAGAACAAGTACAATCTATTTTAGATAATAGGTAAAATTTTAGTGAAAATACCGAATATAAATTCATGAATTTAAAAATTTTTTCAGAAGTTTATTGTTCATTATATACCTTATGTCAGGTTGAATGAGAAAACTTTATATATAAAAAATGAAATGTTAATATAAATATTGGTAACATAGAAAATTGAACTATCTTTTTTTTCGATAATATATCAAAAATAGATTTAGATGATTTAGAAAACCATGCACGTGTTAATTTATATGAATCAATGATACTAGTAAAAGAAGTTATTTGAGATATTACTAAAAAATAATGAAAATAAA
>JAWUYB010000010.1:0-27808 GCA_034111025.1 Candidatus Altimarinota bacterium
CATTTGCACCTTCAATTTCAAATTCGAAGATATCAGCACCTGTTTCACCAAGTTGTGGATCAGAAACAGAACCATTTGTATTAAATGTTAGAGTTGGAGCATCTACAGAACCAATTCTCATTGTGTTTGAAGAAACATTACTAAAAGCTTCAACATCACCAGTAGAAACTACTGAGAGAAGTTCAAGATAGAATTCATCATTAGCAGCAAGTGTTTCAGAACCTAAATCAGCAACAATAGTAAGAGTAACTGTTTGACCAGCTTGTACTACAACACCACCATCATTAAGATTAAGTTGTGCTTCAGTATCATTTTCTTGATTATCATCTTTAGAATTAGATGCTCGACCTGCTTCAGTAAATACAGCAAGATCAGTAATAGTATCAGAATCTGAAAGACCTCTTCGTTT
Source organism: Candidatus Altimarinota bacterium (assembly GCA_034111025.1). Lineage (GTDB taxonomy): Bacteria > Patescibacteriota > Gracilibacteria > BD1-5 > UBA6164 > CAJXJP01. The sequence goes on from JAWUYB010000010.1 coordinate 410, forward strand.
TACTGTAATTTGAGTAACAGTTACGTCCTCAGATCCAGCAGTAAAATCAAATGCAGCAACTTCAATACCATTAACTGCACCAGGAACTGTAGCAGAATCTGGAGTAGAAGGAGATAAAGTAACTTCTAAGTCTCCGTCTCCAGAAACTACAGTAGTAGTATCGTCATCAGTCATAGTATCATCTTCATCTTCATCATCACCACCTAATAATTTATCTAATTCAGATAAAATATCATCTCCTGCATCTTCTTCAGTAGAAGTAGCAGCAGCAGCAACTGAGAATACAAATCCTCTAGTAGCAGAAGTATTGTAATCAGAGAAGTTTGAAACAAATCCGTTTTCTACAGCGTAAGAAACGAAATCAGCTTGCCAAGTAGCATCTTCGAAAGATACTTCTTCACCAGCAACAGTTAACATTAATTTAACAGCTTCAGCTTTAGTTAAATTAGCGTTAGGGTTGTAATCAGCATTAGCAGAAACAAATCCGTTAGCTAATAATGCTTCAACGTAACCACATACCCAATTATTTGGAGTAGTAGCTGAAACGTCAGCAAATTTATTTCCACAAGAAGCAGAAGCAGAAAGTTCAGCTACGTTAGCAGCAACTTTACTAATTTCAGCTCTAGAGATAAACATATCTAAGTTGTAGTCAGATACATTTGTTTGAGTATTAATATACCCTTTAGTAGCCAGTGCAGAAGCAGCAGCAATTTCATCAGATGATGCAGCAGATACTCCTGTAGTGAAAACACTAGAAACAAGAGCGATCAGTGCAACTGATGCAGTAGTTCTTTTAAATAAGTTCATGAATGCTTATTTTAAGAAATAAAATATTTTCTACGAGTCATCATAGAAAAATAAAAAAATATATATTCTCGAAAGAACATATAAGGTTAAAGCCTTAACCCTTAGTTGCATTACACAACCTCGGGATTTAATATATATAATAGGTTATATATACTTAACCCCGGGGTCGTATCTACGAACTAAAGATTTATATCTTTAATTATATATTATCGGTTTATTTTAATGACCTATAATTTCTAACATCAGAAGTCTACCATATTTATAACTAAAATCAAATATCTAAGAACTATTTCACACATTCTTCACATTACTTTTTTATCACTCAAACTATATGCCTAATAAAGGTTTCTCTTAATAATGGTATATAAGTAAATATATTGATATTTTTTAACATAAAATATTTAATTGTACAACTTTGAAAACTTCACATATCTTCACATTCCTTAATAATAGATTCAAAGTCCTTACGAGTAATTTTATTTAAATAGGTAAAAGATTCGTTCTTATTCTCATTTAATCAAATACGTAAATTAATTCTCTTATCTGCATCTGCTAAATTTTTAACTGATTTTTTATAGAGTTTAATTCTAAAATTTTCTGTAGTAAAAACATGTAACCATGGTATTTGTATAGTATCCCACATATGGTGTCAAAAATAATGGTAATATGGAGCGAAATCAAATAATAATTTTCCTCATTTTTTTAAAACCCTTAATGATTCACTTATTAATACTTTTGTATTTGGTATATGCTCTAATACATCACTCATAAGTATAAAATCAAATTCATTATCATTAAATTCCATATTTAGAGCATCCATTTCAACGAATAACACACTATTTTCTACTCATTTTGCTCTTGCTTTACTTTTTGCTTCCGATAAGAAATGTAAATTTAAATCTATTCAAGTAGCAATACATTGGTAATTTTCTGATATATATATTATTTTTCATCCTCCTCAACATCATATTTCTAATATTTTTTTTCATTGTAATTCATCAAAATTAATATAATCTTTATATTGTAATAATAAATCTTTACAGTGATCATATTCAAAATCAGTATAGTTCATATCTAATAAACCATTTTTTAGCTTATCAAAAGGATGTTTTTTGTGCGGAAATATCTTATTTATTTTTAAAAATAAATTTATTAATATAGTATTCATAATATTATATAAAAAGTAATTTAATATATTCTATATTTTTAAAATATAAAAGAAACTATTTTTTATTAAAAAATAGTTTCTTCACAATATCTTCACAAAAATAAAAACAGTTTTTTCAAGCTGTTTTTATTGTGTTATTGTATCAGACATACTCATAATAGGTTGCATTATCGCTACAGCAATAAATCAAACTACTACAGCAAGGAATACAATAATAAATGGTTCTAATAATTTATTAATAATACTAATAGTATTATCTACTTGTTCATCATAGAAATCTGCTACTTTAATTACAGTTTGATCAAGTTTTGCTGTTTCTTCTCAAACCTGAATCATTTGTACCATCATATCAGGAAATAATTTATCACCATCTAATGATTCCCAAATTTTTATTCATTGTTGCACATCATTTCAAAGTAATAGCAGTCTTTGTTTATATACTTCATTTCAAACAGCAACTGCTGTAATTTTTAAACATTCTACTATAGATACACCTGAACCTAGTAATCAAGAGAAAACTCTTGAAAACTTTGAGAGTGTTAATTTTTTATTAATTCATCCAAATATTGGAACATGTAACATTATATTATCATAAATATATTTTCCATTTGGTGTTTTTTTCCAAACTTTAATTACTACAACTACAAGAAATACTACAATAATCATAAGTAACCAATAATCACTAAATGCATTAGATATTTTTACTAATAATTGTGTTGATGCTGGTAGTTCTGCTTTTCAAGAAAATATTTCTAATAATTTTGGCACAACCGCGATCATCATAACAGCAACAACTCATATAACAATAACCATAATAAATCATGGATACATCATTGCTGACTTTAGTTTACCAGAAATAGATTCTACTTTTTCGATTTGTGCAGATAAACTATTTAATACTTCATTTAGTTTACCAGTTTTTTCACCAGAACTAATTATTCCAACCTCTGCTTCAGCAAAACTTGCAGGATATAATTCTATACATTCTGATAAATTTTTACCATCCTTTAATTCTTTACAAAAAACTCATAATATATTTTTTAAAGCTGGATTTTTTTCTTGTTTTTCTAATACAACCATTGACTTAAGAACACTCATTCAAGCATTTGTCATAGTTGCTAAAAGACGATAAAATAAAACCTTATCTTTTGTTTGTATTTTTTGTAATGACAACAAAAATAAATTAATTTTATCCATAAGTGACATATTATCAGCTCATAGTTGATTATTATTTTTTATAGGATTTGAAGATTTTTTAATATCTTCATTCTTGTCATTATCAAGAATTATTATATCTGACATAATAGTGTATTAAATTAATATTATCATTTTTGACTTTTAGCTACCTTGTAAACTTCTTCTAGTGAGGTTTCTCAATTTAAAGCTTTCATAATACCATCTTGTTCAAGTGATACCATACCATCTATAATTGCTTGTTTATTTATATCATAAGCTGAACTTCATTTTAGTATCATTTCTTTTACTCAAGGAGTAATTTCTAATACCTCATATAATCAAACTCTCCCTTTATATCAACTTCCTTCACATATATCACAGCTTCATGGCTTGTAAAAAACTGGAGATTTTAATTTATCTCAAACTCTATTTTTTAATTCAGTTTTATCGATAAGGTTAATAGCATGTTTTATATTTGATAAAGTTGCTGCTCATATATCTGACATAGAAGCTTTTTGCTTACAAGAGCAAAGTCTTTTCATAAGTCTTTGAGCTATAATTGCATTGACAGACGCTGGAATTAAGAATGGCTGTACATCCATATTAATAATTCTAGTAATAGTCTCTGCTGCAGAATTCGTATGTATTGTGGACAAAACTAAATGTCATGTCAAAGATGCTTCAATAGCGATATCTACGGTTTCTTTATCTCTCATTTCCCCTACCATAATAATATCTGGATCTTGTCTTAATGCTGTTCTTAATCAATAAGCGAAGGTATATCATATGTCCGGCTTTACCTGACTTTGATTCAATCAATCAATTTGGTTTTCAACTGGATCTTCAAGTGTCATTAAATTTACACCTGGTTTATTTAATAATGTCATAGCTGAATATAATGTTGTAGATTTACCAGAACCGGTTGGACCAGATGTAAGTATAACACCATTCGGCATTGCAATAGCTTTCATTATTATGTCTTTATTTTTTCATATTATTCATAATTCATCTAATGTAGGTATTTTTTTTGTTTTATCAACAATACGCATAACAATTTTTTCTCAGTGAACTGTTGGAAGTGTAGACACCCTTAAATCAAGAGATTTTCATTCAATAGTGTTTGAAATTCTCCCATCTTGAGGTACACGTGATTCATCTATTTTAAGATCTGATAAAATTTTGAATCTCGCTACTAATCATTGATGAAGAAAATTTTGGTACTCTAAAATTTCCTTTAATTCTCCATCAACTCTATACCTTAAACGTACAAATGATGATAATGGTTCAATATGTATATCTGATGAGCCTCATAAAACAGCTCACAAAATAATATAATCACATATTTTTTGTATATCATCTCACTTATATGTAAGGTCTTTTAGTGATTCTACTACTTCTTTATATTCCATATTATTTCTTTAAGTCTATATTTTTTTGTATTTGTAAAACATTTTGAAATAATTTTTTATTATTCAATCTTGAATTATAAGTACTAAATGATTCAATATCTTTTTTATTTAAGCCTTCAATAGTTTTTTCAATACTTATTAGATAATTATATAATACTATATTTCAAGTTTTATTTGCATCGTTTGCTAATAATTTTTTATATTCAATTAAAAATCATTTTATATAAATATTATATCATAATTTAGCATGCATAGCATGTAAATTATTTATATAATTAGTTACATTTCTTAATGTATCATTTAAGTTTTCTTGTTTTGATATAGAAATATTAATATCTTTTAGAGTCTTTGTCATTTCATTTAAATCTGCCTGTAATACTTTAGCAATATTTTTTTCTACGGTATTTAAATTCTTATCCTTCATTTGACTAGCTACTAACTTCTTAGTGAGCATAAAATAATCAATATATAATTTTAAGTGTTCTATAATTTTGATATTTTGAACTCATTTTACATAAAAATGTAATTCTATATCAATAGTCATTTTTTCATTTCATTGAGCATTTTTAACCCTTGTTGCAATATTTGTTTTATCTTGAATATTTGGATCATCAAATGAATCTAAATATTCTGAAAATTCAATTGACTTAATATCTATTAATTGATTTTCAAATATATTATAATTATCTATATAACTTTTCGTATAATTATTTAATTTAGGTTGATCATGTTTTAATAATATTTTTACTCATTTATCTCACCTATTAAGGAAATTATCATTATTTTGACTATATATATTTAATGAATTTTCTGATATGTTAATATTTCAAACATGTTCAATGAAATATAAGAAATTTATAATATTATACTTCGTTCATTCTAGCGATAGAGTTAATGGTATATAATAAATATCAGTATCTAATTTAGATTTCTTTCAAGTTTCTGAAAATTCTTCAACTAAAATTAAATCTGAAATTCAAATTTCATTATCATATTTTAATGCAAATGTTGCTAATATATTATCAATATAATTAATAAATTTATAATCCGATAATAACTCTTCTTTCCCTGTTATATCTGATTCAGAATAAGCAGGTAATAACTTAATTATTTGTTTTTCTTTTTGTTTAAATTTTTCAATTTCATCTTCATTATTTAATTTGTTTTTCTTTTGCTCTAAAAAAAGTAAATATTCTTCTGTAGTATTATTTTTAAAATTATTATTATAAAAATCTACACCTACACTACTAATTAATTCTTTTTGATATGAGTTTAATACTGATTCAGTAGATAGTTTTTTAAATTCTCAATAAGCAATTCAATTACTTGTTAATGCTTTTAAGTCTTTAAATATAGTATTTGTTGTTTCTTTTTTTTCTTCTATAGCACGTACTTTAGGATAAAGTGTTGAAAGAGAAAATATAATTAATGCTAATAGTAATATAAAATAGAATGAAAAATATATAACTATTGAACTTTCTTGTCTTTTTGATCTTTTCATAATATCTAATTATTAATTAAGTTACCATTATATTGTAATTGTAATTCAAAACTTGTTTTCATAGTTATATAACTATATTCTGAAATTATCCCTTCAGAATTGAAAGTTTTTTGTTTATCTAATAAAGTGAAATTATCAGATTTTTTATCAATATAATTTAAAAAACTACTTGCTATTGATATAGATGTACCGCTTACTCTATTATTGTCAGTTCCATCAAATCATTTTACATTCGTTTCATAACCTCAAGATAATGCTTCACAAGATGCACTTAATATTCATTCTTCACTAATACTAAAATTACTACATTTTATTCTTTCTTTAAGATTCGTATCATAATAGAATTTCATTTTATCAAAAGCTTCTAGTATATCTAATGGTCTAAGCTTTGTCTTTGTAACGGTATCTAAAAATATAATTTCCTTAGATTTTAAAAAATTTTCTGTTTTATATATTTGTTCTACAAGTTCTAATGAATTAGTAAATTGTTGCTTCTCTAATTCTTTTAATTTTTGAGTGTAAATCTTTTCAGAATATAAAATTGATGTACAATTTCCATTATTATTTAAATTTGGAGTATCTCATAGAAACAAACTACAAATAGGTGTTAATAAAGAAGAGTCATCATTATCTGGATTTTCTTGTACATATACATATCAATATACAGCAGCTAATAGAAAAATACTTAACCAAAATATATTTGAAAATATTCATGCTGATATAGATAAGTAATCATACATATTTTTATTTTCTAGTGGTTTTTTTATTTGAAATTCCTCTTTAAGCTCTCAAGCTTCAAATTCATCAAATATATTAGATGAATCAATAGTATCTAAAACATCTTTTTCTTTTGAAGACATATTTATTAGTTATAAATTAATCTATTATATAATATCATATAAAAAAAGATCTCACAAAAAGTTCATCTTTACATATATGATTTATATTTTATATGATTATTTATTAGATATTTTTTCAAGTACTCAAATAAATTTATCACTTGAAACATATTTTTTATTGATATTTTCAGGAAAAGCATCAAAAAATGCATTTCACCACTTTGTAGAGTATATTCTATCATCAAGAAGTACAACTATACCTGTATCATTTTTCGTACGTATAAGTCTTCAAAATCATTGTTTAAGCTTTATAATTGCCTTAGGGATAGAGTATTCTACAAAAGGATCTTTAAAAAATACACTCCTTGCTTGGAAAATAGGGTCAGTTGGAACAGAAAAAGGAAATTTATGTATCACTAAATATTTTAATTGATCACCAGGAATATCAACTCATTCCCAAAAACTATCTGTTCATAATAATATAGAGCTATCAGGGTTTTCTAAATAAAAACTTAATAGTTTTGATTTACTTCAACCTACTCATTGAGGATATAAATGGATTCAATCTTCTAATAGCTTAGAATTTAATGATGTATATATTTTTCTAATAATTGAAAAACTTGTAAGGAGTGTTAATGTTTTTCCTCTCACAGTCTTATAAAATCTTCATAAGAATTCAACTATTTGTTCTGAATTATTTTTAATATTTCATAAATCACTTGGTACAAATAGAGTGGCTTGTTTGGAGTAATCAAAATCACTTTCAAATAAATGAAAATCAAAGTCTTTTAAATGAAGTATATTTTTTATATAATCAAATTTTCAAGATATTTGTAATGTTGCTGATGTTAAAACTACACTTTCAATATCATTCCATAATTTTTCATTCAAGTAATCACCAGGATTCAATAATGTAAATTCAAGAGAAACTCCATGTTTATCGTTAACTTGTACAGTTTTTATATAGGACTCTTCTGATTGCTTTAAAAATATTTTTAAATTTTCTGATAAAGAATTCAAAATTGAAATTTCTTTTGTAAAATCATAATCTTCTTCTATAGATAAAATATCAACTATATCTAATAAATCGAGAGATAATTTTTTTCATAAATTTTTTAAATCAGCTTCTCAAAAGTAATCTTCTTTTATTAATGCTACTTTATAATTTATCCCATTTCAAACAATAGATTCAACATAAGAAGCTGAATAATCCATAAGTAGATCTAATTGAGATAAAAATGATTCTTTATTTTTAAGGAAGCCTATTTTATCAATATTCTTCTTTATTAAAATACCTTCTATAATATCAAAAAGTTCTGATATATTTTTTTCATTCATTCTTTGTTTTACAGACTCAGTAACAGAATCTTCTATATTATGTGCTTCATCTACTATTAAATTTTTAACAGTTCCTAAAACTCAATTATCAGAATGTAAATCGGAAAATAATAAGCTATGATTAATAACTACTATATCTGAAATATCAACTTGATGCCTTGCGTATACTAAAAATTCATAATTTTTATAGGGATTATTTTCACCTAATACACCGAATCAATCTGCATTAATATAACGTAGAAATCAAAACTCAGCTCAAAAGAAGTTCAGTTCATCTAATTCTCAAAATCTCGTATCATGTATCCATAAAACAAGTTTCAATAAAAAATTTACCTTTGTGTATTGTAAGTCTCATAACATAACTTCATCAAAAAATGATTTTGTAGATAAGTAATTAGATTTACCTTTTAATTTAGCATATGTAAAAGGTATATCTAGTGATTTTTCTAAAAAATTTAAATCTTTATCAAATAATTGATCTTGAAGGTTTTTAGTTTTTGTAGATATAAAAACTTTTTGTTTTGATATAATAGAATGTTGAATAGATGGAATTAAGTAAGCAAAACTTTTTCATAATCCAGTAGGAGCCTCTATCACTGTTTTCTTCTTTCAAGACAGTGTGTCTTCTATTAATTCTGACATTTTTAATTGATTGTCTCTTTTTTCTACTGATCATAAAGATGAAAATAATGATTTTATTTTTTTCTTTGTATATTTTTTGTCAATAATGTCTTCCTTTATTTTTAATTTATTTTTAACTATTTTTAATAAACTTATCTCAAATTTTTCAAAATTATATTCTGAATCTTTATCTCAATATAATAAAAATTCTAAATAGTTTATATTCTTATCTTCACTTAATGAAAATATATAATGAAGCTGATTTTTTTTATCTTGATCTAAATTATTAAATGATCCTAATAATTTTTGAAATAAATTAATTGTTGCATGTACATCATTAATTGCTCTATGTGATCAAGAAAATCAAATATCATATGATTTACATAGCATTTCTAAATTTAATGATTTTTCATAACGATTTAAAAAATTCGCAAGAAAAAATGTATCTAAAACTTTATTTTGAGAGACATCTATATTATTTTCTATAAAAAAACCAGTATCGAAGAAAATATTATGTCATAAAAGAGGAGTATCTCAAATAAATTCTAATAATTCTTTTTTTAATTCTCAAATTTTAGGAGCGTTTTCTACATCAGTATCATAAATATGTGTTATATTTGAAATTAATTCAGGTATAGGAATTTCAGGATTTATAAATGTTGAAAAAGTATCCATTATTTCAAATGTTTTTTCATCAAATTTAACAAGACAAATTTCTATGATTTTATCATATTTTTTTTCTAGACCGGTCGTCTCTAAATCAAATCCTATAATCATTTTTAAAATTTTTCTTGAATAATATATTATTGCTATATAATAAGAACAATTAAGGATTAACCAAAAAATAATGAAAAAAGTATTTTTCACAATTTTATCTATATGTTTATATGCTACTTTTTATCAAAGTACTCAAACTTTTGCTGTTGAAAAAGATACAAATACTAATTATTATACACAGTTTGATTTATTAGAAACATACCTTACTAAACATAAACAAAAAATACTATTATTTCAAGAAAAGTATAATATTAAAGGTAATTCTCAATTAGATGTATTACTTAATGAAATAGAAAACTTAACAATAATATCAAAAAAAATAAAGAGTAAAAATTTAGAATGATATAATAATAGTGAAATATCAGCATATATAGTAAAAAGAATTAAGTTTATTAATGAAGAATTAAAGATCTTACTTATTGAAGAAAAAAGAAAATATCAAATAAATCTTATAAAAAAACATGATATTTATAGTAATATTTGAGTAAAAGCTTGAAATCATCTAATTAATATAATTGAAAGGCTAGCTAATACTGTTACTAAATCAGATATTGCTATCGACAAAAAAATGAAGATAGTAATACATTTGAAAAATCTACAAAGAAGTTCTAAAAAACTCAGAGATTTTTGAAATAATCAATATAATAATGAAGAAAAATTACAACTAGAATTCATATCAATATTGAAAGAAATACGTGATGATATGTGAAGTATAAAAAAGATATTAAAAAAATAAGCGAATTTGCTTATTTTTTTAATATCTTTTTTATTAGACCGGTCTAATTAATTCATAGTTTTTCAAATAATGTATCTTTTTCTTTTTTACTTAATGGTTTATATTCACCTGGCTCTAAATTTCATAATTCTATATTTTCAATACGGATTCTTTTTAATTTTTTAACTTGTGCTCAAACTCATTCTACCATTCTTCTTATTTGCCTATTTTTTCACTCTGTAAGAATTATAGTAAATTTTCATGAAGAAACTCTCGTTATTTTAGCATTCTTTGTATATGAACCTAATACAAGCATACCTCTACTCATTTTTTTTAATGATTCATCATCAATAGGTCAAAATGTTTCTACTAAGTATTCTTTTTCATGTTCATATCTTGGATGTATAAGATAGTTAGTTATTCTCCCGTCATTAGTTAATATAATAAGACCATCACTTTCTTTATCTAATCTTCATATAGGAAAAACTCTTTCTTTTATATCAACTATATCTATAATATTTTGATCTCCATGTTCTGCACATGTAGTAATAATACCTCTTGGTTTATTAATTTTATAATATACTTGTTTTTTTTGTTCCTCTATTGCTTGACCTTCTAACTCAACACTATCTATTCATCATTCTACTTGCATTCAAATAGTAGCCACAAGCCCATTAACCTTTACAAGTCATCTTTCTATAAACTCTTCAGCTTTTCTACGAGAACATATTCAAGCTTGAGACATATATTTTTGGAGTCTCATTTTTTCCATATTATTTATTTATAAATTATTAATTTTTTGCTTATAGTAACTTGGTTCAAAATAATCTACTTTATTTTTTCTACATTCCCAAGCCGTAACACTTCTTTTTAGAACATCATATTGTATATTATTTACATTACAAACAAATTTATCCTTACATTGTCACATTAAAATAGATGTTGTCTGTTGTGTTTTTCATATAAAACCTTCATTTTTTCAACAAAGACTATCAAAAAATATATGATAGAGTAAAAAAAATATACTTAAAAAGAATATACTCACTATTAATATAACTTCAAACATTCTCTTATTCATAATTTATTTATTAGTTATAATACGTACTTCATTTACTAATTTTATATTAAATTTTTCTTTTACTTTTTTTTGAGCTAATTGAATTAAATGGAGTAGATCTTTATAGTCACCTTGTCAACTATTGATTAAAAAATTAGCATGTAATTGAGAAAAATAAGCTCATCAGTGTCTATATCACTTCAGTCAAACTTCTTCTATTAATTTTCAAGCAGAATTTTCTTTATTTGGATTTTTAAAGAATGAACCACAAGTATTTCAAGCAGGTTGTTTATGTTCTCTAAAATAAATATTATCTACATCGCTATGATATTTTTCAATTTTTTTTGATAAATCAAATTTAGCTTTAATTAAAAAATATCTACTAGTTTCTTTTAATATACTTGATCTATATGAAAAATTCATATTTTCTTTTGATAAAAATTTTGTCTCTCAAGTAAATGTATCTAAAATAAAAGCTTCTATGAAATTATTTTCTGTTTCTAGTCAAAAACAGCCAGCATTTCAATAAATAGCTCAACCAATAGAACCTGGAAGTCCTATAAATCTATGCCATAAATTTTGATTATCATCTGTTTCTAAAATTTGAGCTATATACCAAATACTTTCTGAAGAATAAGATTCTAAAATTTTAGAACTTTCATTATAAGTCCATCACTTTATAGAATTTTTTATAATAATTCATTCAAATATATCAAAAGCAAATAACATATTTGTACCTCCTCATATAATTAGGTGATCTATTTTACTATTATTAATATATTGAAAAATTATCTTTAATTCTTCTAACTGTTCAATAGAATTGAACTCATAATAATATTTAGCTATCGCTTTAGTTTTAAAATTTGATAAATCTGTTATATCTTTATTTTTTTCTATAAAATCAAACATAATTATTTTTTTAAATATTTGTTAATAGCTTCAGCTGTATAACTTTCTTTTATTTTTAATATATCATCAATAGTACCAGCTCATAAAAATTGTCATCCCTCATCTCATCATTCTTTTCAAATATCTATAATATGATCCGCATTCATTATAACATCCATATTATGTTCAATAACAAGTACCGTATTTCATTTTGATACTAAAGTATGAAGAATATGTAATAATTTTTGTACATCCTGAAAATGAAGACCGGTCGTTGGTTCATCTAGTATATAAAACGTTTTTGTTGTTGATCTTTTTGATAATTCAGTAGCAAGTTTAATTCTTTGAGCTTCTCAACCAGATAAAGTAACACTTGATTGTCCAAGTTTTATATAACCAAGTCCAACTTTATCTAAAACTTGAAGTACTTTAGTTATCTTTGGATGGTTTATAAAAAATTCTTTTGCTTCTTCTATAGTCATTTCTAATATATCTGAAATGGTTTTTCATTTATATTTTATTTGTAAAGTTTCTGAATTATATCTTTTAGATTTACAATCCTCACACTCTATATAAACTGGTGGCAAGAAATGCATTTCTATTTTTTTAACACCATCTCATTCACAAGAAGCGCATCTTCATTGTTTCGTATTAAAACTGAATCTCCCCGGACCATATCATCTTACTTGTGATTCACTCACTTGTGCAAATACTTCACGAATCGGAGTAAATACTCATGTATATGTAGCAGGGTTTGAACGTGGAGTTTTTCAAATAGCTGATTGATCAATAACAACAGCTTTATCTAGATTTTCTAGACCTTTTATTTCAGATACTTGTCCAACATGTCTCTTTGCCCTATTAAGTTCATTCATAAGATGGTTTGCTAATATATCATTTACTAGACTTGATTTACCACTTCATGAAACTCAAGTGACTACAACAAAGTTAGACAAAGGTATTTTAATATCTATATTTTTTAAGTTATTTTGTTTAGCTCCAAATATTTCAATATATTTTTCTATTTTTCTTTTTGGTCTATCTATTACTATATTCATATTAGTATGTAAAAATGGACCGGTCACAGATTTTTCATTATTAATAATATCTTCCATAATTCCTTCAGCAATTATTTCACCTCAGTGAATTCATGCTCCGGGTCATATATCTATAATATGATCTGCTTCTCTCATTATATCTTCATCATGCTCAACAATAATTAATGTATTTCAGATATCTCTTAATTTCTTAAGATTCTGAATTAACATATCATTATCTCTCGGATGGAGTCAGATAGAAGGTTCATCTAATACGTAAATAATACCTTCTAACTTTGTACCAATTTGAGTTGCAAGACGTATTCTTTGTGCTTCTCAACCAGATAAAGTCCCTGCTTTTCTTGATATACTCATATATCAAAGTCATACTCATAGTAAAAATTCTAGACGTTCTACTCAGTTTTTTAATACTTTTTGAACCATCTTTTTATGCGTATCTGAAATTTCTAATGTTTTAAAATATTGTAATGCTTTTTCTACAGATAAATCAGCTAATTCTCATATATTCATTCATTGTAGTTCTACTGAAAGAGTTTCTTGATTTAATCTATGACCATTACAAAGATGACAATCCATATCAACTATATAATCGTCATAATGTGCTTTTTCTGCTCATCATTCAAAATACCTTCTTGTTAAAGTATTTATAACTCATTCAAAACGTGAATTATAAGTATTTTCAACTCAGTATTCGTTTGTAAATTTTATATTATATTTTTTATCTCATGTTCCATATAAAACAATATCTTTTTCTTTTTTTGATAAGCCTAGATACTCTTTATTTAAATCTATTTTATTATGTTTTCAAATTTCATTTAATAATGCAAAGAAATATTCTCCTCAAAATCATGGTGCAATAACTGCTCATTCTAAAAGTGTTAATTTAAAATTGATTATTTTTTCTTCTAGAAAAACTTTTTTTACTCATAAACCCTGACATTCTCAACAAGCTCATGCATGTGAATTAAATGAAAAACTAGAAATAGTTAATTCTGCTGGAATATGTCAACATCCAGAACATATAAATACATTAGAAAATTTTTCTATTTTTCAATCCATTTTATAAATAGATAGTTGTCATTTTCATATTTTATAAGCTAATTCTAGACTATCTTTTAGTCTCTTATTATCTGCAGAACTATCGTCTGAATAATCTTTAACTGTTAATCTATCTAAGACAATGTCTATATTGTTAATATTCGTGATTTCTACATTATCATTAATAGTATAAACTTTTCATTCATATAAAAAGCGAATAAATCATAGTTCTAATAATTCTTTTTTTAATTCTTCAAAATTTTCAAAATTTCATTTAATGGGTGATAATACCATATATTTTTCATTCTCTCAAATACTAGATATATATTTAATTACATCATTGAGGCTATCTTTTTTTACTAATGTTCCACATTTAACACATTTTCTATTTCAAACATTTAAATATAAGAGTTTATAATAATCAAAAATTTCTGTAATAGTTCAAACAGTCGAACGTGGATTTTTACTCGTAGTTTTTTGATCAATAGAAATAGTAGGTGATAATCCTTTTATTTCATCTACTTCAGCTTCTTCTTTCATTCCACCTATAAACATACGAGCATAACTCGATAAACTCTCTAGGTATTTTTGTTGACCTACAGAATATATAGTATTAAAAGCTAATGAAGATTTACCAGAACCAGAAAGCCCAGTAATAACCGTCATTTTGTTTTTAGGTATTTTTACACTAATGTTTTTTAAATTATGTGTACGCGCTCAAATTACTTCTAAGTATTTCGACATATTTTCCAGATAAAAAGTTATAATAGTTTCGTTCATGTCATTTTACCCATAAAAAAAAATATTCAAATGTTATTTTGAATATTTTTTTAATCTTCTAAATCTGGATTATATTGTGGATTGTTAATAATTCACAATATAACAGTTTTTAAATGATTTAATACTGTTCAATCAATAAGTTCTTTTGTTTCTTTATCACTTTTTCATTTTATTGATATTTCATACCTAGTTAAATATACATTTTTACTTTCTATATCTCATCTACTATGAGATAATTTATAATCAAAATTACAAGTAAATACTTCCTTAGATAATTCTAAATGAATTGTTCAATTTGTAGATTTTAATGCTCCTGGATATTTTAAATAATTAATTGTATGAGAATTTCATGTTCAATTAATAGTATAATCATAAATACTACTTAATTTATACTTTTTATATTCTTCTTGAATAACATCTAATCAATTATTTATATAAGACTCATTAATAATTAATTTTAAGTTAGATTTTAATATTTTTCTTAAATGAGTAGATTTATCATTACTATCTTGAGAATTACTTGTTATATTTAATATTTTACACGAATTTATTTTTAATGATAGTTCTAATTTAATTCTATATATTAATCAATTATTATCCTTTACAGCTAAATTAATTAAGTTTAATTTATTATTAGATGATGTTTTTATATCTAATGAATAAAATTTAAATAAATTATAAAAAACATAAATTAATGTATTTTGATTCATTAATTTATGTTCATTTTCACATAAGTATCAAAAATCTTCTAAATCACTTCTTTTATTTTCCGCTAATTTTTTACAAAAATCTTCTCATTTTCATAATCCACATTCTGTACACTTATTATCATACATTGTATTTTCTTGACAATGTGGGCATAATTTTAATTCTTCTCACTCGGGAGAAGTTAATCTATATACTTGTTTATTTACTGAAGTAGTTAATTCATTAACATTTGGTATATTTTCGTTATATTCACTTACTCATAAATCTAAAACTCATTGTTCGAACATAAAATAGAAAATTTATAAATTAAATTTTCCTCCCTTTTTTTATTAATAATATTATATATTAAATTATATAATTTGTCAAATAATTAATCTGAAGCTATAACTAAACAAATAATATCTTTATATCATTGATTATAAAGTATTTTTGCAGCTTCATTTAATGTCGATCAAGTAGATATAACATCATCAATTAATATTATTTTATGATTGTCGAATTTATTATTATACTTTTTATTGAAACATAAGCTATTTTTGAGATTTTCTTGACGTTCTATTTTTGAATTATGGCTTTGTTGTCGAGTATATTTTTTCTTTAATAATAAGTTATTTATCACATTAAGACCGGTCCTATTTGATATATATTGAGATATAATTTCTGTTTGATTATATCATCTCTTTAATTTTTTAAAGAAATGTATAGGAATAGGGACTAATATAGTATTATTTTTATTTACATCTTTTTCATATTTTATTAACAATTTTGTTAAATAATTTCAGAAATCTTCAAATATATCTTTACGTTTATAAAATTTAGCGTCTGTAATAAGTCTTTTAATTACTTTATTTTTATAATGAGTTAGTATTATTACTTTTTGGAAATATAAACATTGCTGGCAATCAGAATGAATTTCAAAATCTTTACTTGGATTTTTACAAACATAACAAATAGGTTCAAAATTATTTATTTTTTTTAAACATCATAAACACAAAAAATGTCACTGCTTATTACAAGAGTAACATTTTTTAGGGGAGAATATATCTTTAAGTATTTTTAATATCTTCATTTCATATATATTTAAATCTCGGTATTTTTTTTCAATTTACTATTACTAATTCTTGAAACATAGATTTTGGACGTATCCATATTTTAGATAGATTATTTTTATATAAAGTATTATATATAACAAAATCCTCTAAATTTTCAGAATGTTTTGCTGTTCATATGACTTCGTATAATCATCATTTATAATGTCTATAATTTCAAGTTTTCATTTTATTTCAATTCTTGGAATAAAGTACTCAATGAATCAACTCAGAAACCTGTCATTCATTTATTTGTATATCAATATGGCTCAAAACTATTTAAAGCTGTCCCAGCTATATCTAAATGAGTATATAATTCATTATTATCTAGGAAGTTAGACAAAAATGCTGCTCACATTGTAGAACCTGCATATACTCCTCTATTTAGATTTTCAATATCTGCAATTTTAGATTTTGTTTTTTCAATGAAATAATCATCATATGGGAGACGACAATATTTTTCTTCTGATTTTTCAGAATTTTTTAATAATTTCTTAATAATTTCTTCATCACTTCACATAACACCAGCATATCTAAAACCTAGTGCCATCATACATGCTCATGTAAGTGTAGCGACTGTCATAAGTTTATCTAAATTATATTTATCAGAAATATAACTCATAACATCTGCCATAACAAGTCTTCATTCAGCATCAGTATGTATAATATCTACCGTTTTTTTATTATATGCAGTAAGTATATCTGATGGTTTATATCCATCTCAAGCGATTCAATTTTCAGCTAAACCAAGTGCTGCAACTATATTTATATTTAAATCTTTATTATCTAATTCTTTCATAGTAGCAAAAACCGTAGCTGCACCACACATATCTCATTTCATTTCATACATATGATCACCTGGTTTCACTTGTATTCAACCTGTATCAAATGTTACTCATTTTCCAACGACTCATATTGTTGGTAATTTTTTATCTATTATTCTTTCTAAAATAACTAAATATGGTTTTGCTGTACTCGCTTTTCATACTCACCACAATAGTCCTAGTCATTTTTTTTCTATTTGTTTTGGAGTGAGTATTTTTATTTTAGTATTTTTAAAATTTGTAGATTTAACTAATTTAGCAAAAGCTTCAGGTGTGAGGTCTGATGCCGGAGTTTCTCATAAATCTCTCGCTAATATTATATTTTTTATAAGTGTATGAGTAGCTTCTAATTCTCTATTGGATTCTTTATTTATTAAAAAATATATTTTATCTTCTATTTTTTCTGTTTTATATGTATTGAAACTATATCTAGACAGAAGGCATGATTTTAATAATACTGATAAATTTTTATCATCTTGTGAACAAAATGTAAAATTCTTTTCTAATGATTTAAATTCTTTAGATACAAAATCAACAAGA
Source organism: Candidatus Altimarinota bacterium (assembly GCA_034111025.1). Classification (GTDB taxonomy): domain Bacteria; phylum Patescibacteriota; class Gracilibacteria; order BD1-5; family UBA6164; genus CAJXJP01. The sequence goes on from JAWUYB010000010.1 coordinate 18,742, forward strand.
CTTTTTTTGTCTTCTTTATTATAAACTAACACAATTAAATTTTCAAAATTATTATATCAAAGGAAAAAACTAAGTTTTGATGATTTTTTTTCTTTTAATTTTTCTTCTATTTTTTCAATTATTTTAGTGTCTAATCTAAGGAAATCTAATTCTGTTAATCATTTTTTTGATTCAATGAAATAGACAAAATTTGATTCATTAATTCCTTTAATTGTATTTTTAACTTGAAACATATTTTTATAATAAAAAAGTATTTCTCCAAATATATGGGAAATACTAAATTATTCAAGGAAATAAGTGAACAATTAATCTGTACAATGAGAAAATAAATGTAATAACTCAAAATAGTAGTGAAATTATATTATTATATTTAACATGAGTGTATATGTGAAAAAATCAAATTCAAACAAGACTTAATAAAAATAATAGCTCTTGTTCTATAAAATTAATATATAATATTCCTATAAATGATGCTATATATCATGATATTATAGAAAATATATTAGATAATATATATATTTTTTTACTTATTTTATGGTTATAAAATAAGTACTTTGATATAAAATATATTCATATACCTAAACTAAATGCAAATACAATCCAATAATAATCTATATTTAATATAAAAAATATTATAACTATTATTAAATAAGTACTAATTGTACTAAAAATATATAAGAAAAAATTTATATTATTTTCTTTTTCCTCTTTATTAAAATTTTTTAATACCGTTGATTTAAAATAAAAAAATAACAGTATTGTAATTATTAAAAATATTACTGGAGTTATCCATATATCTCAAAAAATAGATTTTCAAAAGAAAAAATTATCGCTTGGATTTAAAAATATACTTTTTCATAAACTAGCTGTGTAGAATAAAAAAAATATAAATGAAAAAATTATTGATATAGCAACTAGTAGAAACCTCATAATATAAGGAATTAAAAGTTAATAATTCAAAATATAATGATAAAAAATAAAATTACAAAATTAACTCACAATGATATAATTCATTTTCTAATATATAGAGTTAAATATACAAAAATAAATAGTATAAAATAAAATAATCCTTTAAAATTAAAATTTATTTCGTGTAAATCTGACTGTATTAAAGGGAATATATTAATATAAATTAATATAAATGTACTATAAAAAAATATTATTCAGAATATATACTGTCTTACTAATTGAATAAGTGTTTCTATCTTTTCTAAAAGAGATGTATATCATTTTTTTATATTAGTATATGAGTAATTAACTCATTTTTGTTTTACTTTATATAAAAGTAAATTTTGCTTAATCACTTTTCTCTTTAACAATAAATCAGCTCTAAATTCTGAATTAGTGATAATTTTTCATATTTTTTTTATGATAATAATATTGTTTTGCTTCTTTTTCTCTTTGTATTTTCTAATTAATAATTCTGTTCTAATATATTCATGTGTACTTTTATCTACTTCTTCTTTTGTAGATATTTTTTCTTTTTTAGAAAAATTTTCTAAAAATAATTGAAATTTATCTCAAAGTATTTTTTTATAATCACTACTTTTCTCAGTAAATTGTGTAGAAGATCAAATTTGTTTTAGTAATTTATTTGTATCTTTTAACATTCATTTCATTTGAGTAGATTTATTTTTATCTAACTCATGTAATTCTAATAATCAAACTTTTAATAATGCAATTTCTCAAATTTCTTTGAGTTTATTTACATTTGTAGTTTTTTTAATTTTAATAATAGAATTATAAACAGTTTTTAATTTTTCTTTCTGTTCAATGTCTAAGTTGTTTATTTCTTTATTGTCTATTAAATTTTTTACTTTAATTAAAACAAAATCAATTAATTTATAATTTTGTTCTAACTCTTTTTTCATATAAAAAGAATCTATATTTGTTTTTTCTAGTCTTTTATTTTCTACTGCTTTTTTAGGTTTTTTATCATCTTTTTTTATTTTTTTATTTTCAGCTTCTTGAAAAATTTCATATTCTTGTTCTAATGAATTAAGTAGTTTATTTTTTTGTTCTTGAGTTGTAGTATTTGTATCATTATTAGGATAAAGTTCAGTAATTCTATATCCTAATTCTTTTCTTAATTTAAGATAAACTTTAAATATATCCTCTCACATTACTTTTCATTTTTTTTTGTCTCATTTTAAGGTTCCAGAAAAAACAAAAGCTTTTCACATATTTATATTATCTGTGAATTTTTCAACACTTAAAATAGAATATCATTCCTTATGTACTCTTTCTTTTGCAAGAATTTCATTATCAGCTTGAATTACAAGTGTATATTTCTTCTGATCTTTGGATACTGCTATTTTATATTTTTGCATATCGTTTTTTCTCTAAATTAAATTAACTAGGCTTGTTTTTTTAATAAACATTGATCAAATATATTACATATTCAATCTTTATTTCCTTGTGTTTGTAAAGTACTCTGTATAAAATCTGCTAATCTAGGGTTATTAGCGACTGTATTTTTTGATTCTGCATTAAATTTATTAACATCACAAAACATCTGTAGCTTTAAGTCTTGGGTTTCAGAAATTAAATCATTTCTTTCATTTCAATAATTATTAGATTCTAATTCATTATCGCTTTGTATTGCAATATTTTTTGATATTTCTGTCATAATCTATAAGTTATGGAGTATAAATGAAAAAGAATTTATTTCTTTTTTCTTTTCTTCTGCTTCTTTTTTTCTCATTCATGAAAGATTTGAGAAATTTTCTTCTTTAATTTCAGCTAATTCTTTCATTTCTATATTTTCAACAAAGTGAGAAACGTCGTTATAGAGTGTATGTATTCATTGTTCATCCAAAATATCTAAAGATTCTAAATAGAGATCTTTCTGTTGTTCTGGTATATTAATTGAACGAATCATAATAACTATAAGTTCTTTCTTCTTTGAAATCTCTGTTTGCTTTTTCAAAAAATCAAAAATCATTTTTCTAAAATTAAATATTATATTAACTCTAGAATAACACATTTCTTTTAGATTATCAAATATTATCTACCTATGATTTAATCTTTTAACATTGGTCTGTATTAGTTATTATTTAATTATATATTTATATCTAGTATTAATAGTAATAGCTGTTGTAAAAAACTTTTTTCCCTTTATTAAAGCCATTTATATTTATCTTTATGATTATGTAATATTAAACTATTGAAAATAATATTTACTTTAAGCCATTATTTTAGTTTTTAACATTTTTTTTACATAAGTATTTTTATACTATTGACTTGAGTTTTTTTTGTAAAACTTTACAATTGATTGTGAAATATTATTAAATGTATAATTTTACAAATATGAATAGTTTTAAACATAAAAGCAAATTTTTAACTTTTTTAACAATCTTTTTAACAAGTTTTGTATTAGGAATTATTTTTTCCTTTACTATTGCTGATAAAATAGGTTATAAAATGTTAAAAAGTACAGATAAGTGAATAATTTCTAGTATTTTAGTATCAAAAAAAGATTTAGAATTAGATAGATTTTGGGAGGTATATAGTAAAATAAAATCAAATAGCTATAATATTTGAGAAGTAGATAAAAAAATATTAGTTGATTGAGCTATTAAGTGACTTGTAGAAGGTCTATGAGATAAACATAGTGAATATATGGATAATCAAGAGAAAAAACAATTTGAATGAGTATTAAGATGAGATTTTGAATGAATTTGAGCTTTAGTAGAAGAACATCCACTTTGAATTGGTATTGATAGAGTATTTAAATGATCACCTGCTTTAAAATTTTGAATAAAATCTAGAGATATAGTTATTAAAGCAAATGGATATAAATTACAATGAATTGATTTATATGAAGCTATTTCTTATATAAAATGACCTGCTTGAACTAAAGTTGAATTAGAAATTCTTCGTGCGTGAGAAAATGAACTATTAAATATAACTGTTATAAGAGATAAAATTACTATACCTTCTGTAAATTCAGAATTATTAGATGATAATATATGATATATAGCATTAAATATGTTCTGAGATGATACGGTAGATGAATTTAAAAAAGCTTTAAATACCTTAAATAATACTGATGGTTTAATAATAGATTTAAGAGATAATTGAGGTTGATACTTATATGCAGCTACAGAAATATTAAGTGAATTATTAGAACATAATACTTTATTAGTAACAGTTAAATATTCAAATAGAATATTTAATGAAGAATATAAAAGTATAAATTATTGAGATACTTATAATAAACCTATTGTAGTACTAATAAATGAAAATTCTGCTTCAGCTTCAGAAATTGTTTCTTGAGCACTTCATGATCATAATAAAGCTATATTAATTTGAAAAAAAACATATGGAAAATGATCAGTTCAACAACCATTTAATGTATCAAATGGTTGATTACTTAAAATAACTATTGCAAAATGGTTTACTCCAAATGATAAGAATATTGATAAAGAAGGTATTAAACCTGATATTGAAATAGATTTTAAAAAAGAAGATTTTGAAAATAGTTATGATAGACAACTTGAAACAGCAAAAGATGTATTAAGTAATTTTATTCAATCTAATTCAATAGATATAACATTAAAAAATTATTCAGATTTAATTAATAAAGAAGAAAAAGAAGAAGAAGTTTAAAAAGAAGAATTAATTTTCTTTTTTTTTTTTATTAAAATTTTTATATAATAAATTTAGTAAAAAATTATAAATATAAAAATATGGAAACAGTAAATTTTGCAGGTAACGAGTTTGAAAACTTATCTAATTTTTCAGCACATCAAATAAATTATAATAATATACTATTTTCAACATGTGAACATTTATATCATTATTTACGTTATAATGATATAAATATACAAGAAAAAATATTAAGAGCTAAAAGTCCTTATTTAGTTTATAGTATTTCACAAGAAAATAAAATACATCAAATAAAAGAATTTTCTGATATTAAAGTTAAAATAATGAAAAAAATATTTTTATTAAAAATAGAGCAACATAAAGATGTTTTATTAACACTTATTAATTCAGATAAAAAACTTATAATTAAACAACATCCACTAGATTTTTTCTGGTGAGTATGAATAGATAATAGCGGTTTAAATATTATGTGAAAACTTTGGGAAGAAGTAAGAAGTGAATTGTATAATTAAAATATTAAATAAATAAAAAATATGACAAATATATATTATAAAGATAGACAAAAATTTGATAATATTGTCAAAAACATACAAACAGAATGAGTTAATAAATTGCATATATTAGCTGATTTTGATAGAACTTTGACAAAACATTTTGTAGAAGGTGAAAAACGTCCAAGTTTAATATCAGTACTCAGAAGAGAATGATATTTAGGAAAGGAATATACTAAAGAAGCATACAGATTATTTGATTATTATAATCCAATAGAAATAGACCCTAGTTATCCAATAGAAGAAAAGAAAATAATAATGCATGAATGGTGGTCTAAACATTTACAACTAATAGTCGATTCAAAACTTCATAAAGATATAATAAAAAAAGTTGCCGTATCTTGAATTATGGTTTTACGTAATGGAATGACTGAAATATTTAATAAGTTAAATAATAAAAAAATTCCTTTAATTATAATTTCTGCAAATTGACTAGGATCTGATTCTATACAAATGTATTTAGAATATAAAAAGAGTTATTTTGATAATATATCAATTATATCTAATAAATTTAAATTTGATGATAAATGATATGCATGTTGATATAAATCAGAATTAATTCATGTTTTTAATAAAGATGAAACTGTATTAGAGCAATTTTCAGAAATTCATAATAAAATTAAAGAAAGAAAAAATGTTATATTATTATGAGATTCACTCTGAGATGTATGAATGATAGAATGATTTGAGTATGATAATCTTATTAAAATTGGTTTTTTAAATGATAAAGTAGATGAATTATTAGAATCATATTTAGAAAAATATGATTTAGTGGTTACTTGAGATAGTGATATGCAATTTTTTGAAGATTTAAATATAATATAAAAAGCTCTTATTTAAGAGCTTTTTATATTATATAATAATTAGACCGGTCCTTTTTAAAAACTTTTTAACACTGAATATATTTTATCATTGAAAAATTGATAAAAATATTTATTATAAATGAAATATTTTTTAATGAAAAATATATGATATATACATTTATAAATAAACTCATTTTATATAAATAAAAATAATTTTATTATTTTTATTTTAATAACTAAAAAAATACATATGAATTTTGATAACTTACAACAAACTGATCCATTATGTTTTAATCTTATTCAAGAAGAAACAAAAAGACAAGAATCAAGTTTAGAATTAATTCCTAGTGAATGTACTGCTTCATTATCTGTTATAGAAGCTTTAGGGTCACCTCTTACAAATAAATATTCAGAATGATATGCTCGTAAGAGATATTACGGAGGTAATGAAGTTATAGATAAAGTAGAATTACTTGCTATAGAAAGAGCTAAAAAAGCATTTCCAGGTGTTGCTCATGTAAATGTACAACCATATAGTGGGAGTCCAGCTAATATGGCAATATTAAATGCACTTTGTGAAAAAGATGATACTATACTTGGATTAGCTTTATCTCAAGGTGGACATTTAACTCATTGACATAAAGTATCCGCTACAGCTAAATTCTTTAATGCTGTTCAATATGGTCTTACAAAAGAGGGATATATTGATTTAGAAGAAGTAGAAGCATTAGCAATAGAACATAAACCTAAAGTAATTATTGTAGGATACACTGCTTATAGTAGAGAGTTTCCATTTGAAGTATTTTCAAAAATAGCTAAAAAAGTTGGAGCATACTTAGTAGCAGATATTTCTCATATATCAGGTTTAGTAGTTTCAGGTGTACATACTTCACCAGCTCCATATTGTGATGTTATTATGACAACTACTCATAAAACACTAAAATGACCAAGAGGTGCAATGATTATGGTAACTGATAGAGGTTTAGAAAAAGATGAAAAATTATCATCAAAAATTGATAAATCAGTATTCCCAGGTTTACAATGAGGTCCACATAACCATCAAACTCTTGCAATTGCAGTAGCGTTAGGAGAAGCTCTTACTCCAGAATTTCATAAAATGAATGCTCAAATAGTAAAAAATGCACAAAAACTCGCTTTAGAACTAGAATTAAAAGGTTTTGAAATAGCTACTGGATGAACTGATAATCATTTATTACTTGCTTCTGTTTGAAAAGGTAGATGAGGTTATGTACAAGAAGCTCTAGATATTGCAGGTATTACATTAAATAAAAATACAGTACCAAATGAACCATGCTCACCTTTTAATCCAAGTGGTATTAGATTAGGAACACCTATTATGACTCAAAGAGGAATGAAAGAAGAACAAATGGTAATAGTTGCTGAATTAATGTATAGAGTATCTCAACTGATTTCTCAATTTAATTATCAAGAAGATAAAGAAACAAGAAAATCACAATTAATTGAATTTAGAGAATTTATATCTAATAATTCAGAATTGAAAATAATAAGAGAAGAAGTAAAACAATTATGTTCACAATTTCCTATTTATTCATAATTAATTAGACCGGTCGTATTAATTATTTAAATAAAATTATTATAAAAAATAAAAAAAGAATATTTTAATTTTTAAAATATTCTTTTTTTAGACAAAAAATATAAATATTGTCAAAGTTAAAAGTGTTTTAATATTTGATTAAATAAGGAAAAACTCTATATTATAGACATATTATATATTAAAACGTTATGTCTATGTACAAATACACAAGACAAGAAGCTGCAGAAATGCTCAGTATATCTACAAGAAGTGTAGATAGATATATCAAATCTGGAAAGCTTAGATCTAAAAAAGAAGGTAAAATTGTTTATGTAAAATGATCAGATGTAGAAACAATTATAGGAGGATGAAAAACTACTCAAGAAGTAATTGTTCCAAAAACGAGTCAATCTACAACTTCTTCACAAACAGTAGCAACTAAAGAAGCTCATAAAGAAAATACTACTATGTTAGAAACTGTTTACACAGATTTAAAATCTGAGATAAAACAAAAAGATGAAACTATTCTTAATCTTTCTCAAAAATTAGGAAGAGCTGAAGAAATTGCTAAAAACTCTGTTTCACTTATTGAATTTAAAAAATCTCAATTCTTATTAGAAGAATCAAAAGGTTATTTAAATAGTGAAGTTGATAATATAAAAAATGAAAAAGATAAATTAGAAAATGAATTAAAATATGAAAAAACTACTAATATTATATTAATTGTATTTGTAATTGTACTTATAGCTATGGCAGCTACAGTTTGGTTTCTTCAAATATAAAAACTTGTGTTCATAGGAAAAATAACTATCCTATGAACACTTTTTTTGTCCTCATAGTTCAGTGGAAGAACAACCCCCTCCTAAGGGGTAGACGTTGGTTCGATCCCAGCTGGGGATACCAAAAAAAAATTATAATAAAAAGCCCTTATATAAGGGCTTTTTATTTTCGAAATTTTTATAAATTTCAGTTAATTTTTTCTATTATATCTTGATCTGAGAACTTTTTATTAATTTGAATTATTAAATATTCATCAAAATGATACTCTTCAAAATCTGTAATATTTAATGTATCCCAAATCACATTTTCTATACTTTCATTCTCATGCCAAGTAGTCATAACAAATTCAGAATCAGGTGGATTAAACTCTGGGAAAGAGCTAATATATATCATCTACTGTATCATGCCAATTCTCACAATTCAGTCATTATAAAAGAAAATATTTACAATTCACACTCAATATTTGTTTGATTAAATTTTCTGAAACATATCCATCTGTATTATTCCAAATTATACAAACAAAAGGTTTATTATTAAATTCAAATTTCAATTTTTTATTACTTGAATAATTTTCTAACCAAATATTCTTATGATTAACCTTTTTAATTATCTTCATGGATAGGAATAAAAAATAAATTTTATTAATTATATAGATTTAACTATTTTTACAAATTCTTGCAATTATCTTAGATTAATCTAATCTAAATACTTATAAAAAATTCAAATATCGAACAGCCCAGGAGTACCAAAAATATAATAAAAAAAAC
>JAWUYB010000011.1:0-16139 GCA_034111025.1 Candidatus Altimarinota bacterium
ATGTGAATGTGTCATCTTGTAATCAAAACTCAATTTCTTCGCTTGGATTAATGTTTCATTTTTTGTCACATAATAACTTTCATAAGAATCTTTAATCTTTGGATTTCTAATCGCATGTGTTCATTCATTACTATCTGTAACTTGTAACCACGGTGTAGTAGAATCTCATGTAAATGTATATATATCCCAAGGGTTTAAAGGTCATAATTCGAAGTTATAATCTTCCCATCAACAACTCCCTCATCCTCGTTGACAATTAAAATTAATATTATCTAATACAAAATCGACATCTCTATAATATCCTGCATCAACTTCCCAAACAAACTCATGTATTCATGGCCCAAGTAATGGTGTTGTAAATGTATCATATGAATCAACTCATGTCGCTCTACTTGCTTTGTATAAGTACTCTATATCGTTAATAAAGAACTTCATATAACCATTTGAACCATTATGTGAATGTGTCATCTTATAATCAAATTTAAGCTTCATTGGGATATATGAAAATACTCTATATTTTAATCTACCATCTCAATATGATGTTGAGTTAGGTGTAATATTTAATCATTTAGAGCTCCCTACTCATATATTATCTCTGACTATAGCATTACCATCTCATTCATATGAGAATAAGCAGCTTTGAGTTGCTATATCAAATCCATTTTCAACTCTTTCAAAATTTAATTGTTCATATCCACATTGTGTAGGAAAAATATCTACAGTTTTAAAACTTTTAATATTACAATCTAATAATTTATTAATTTTTAGTCATAATTTTTTTAATGTATCAAAATCATCCAAATTATTTCTAAGAATATCATAATCATTAAAAATATCTTTATATTCAGGATTAGATAAAAATGGTTCATAATTAAATGAATCCCTTAAAATAGATAGGAAATTTACAATTTCTTGATCTGTTTCGACTCAACAATTAGGACCTCTGTATAATAATTTAGCTGTAAATGTAATTTCTTCACTTGCTTCTGATTTTCATACGTATGCCTCAGGTAAAGATCCCTCTCACGATACAGAAAATTGTATAGTTGGTTGATCTACAATAATGTTTAAATCAGATGAATTATTAAAAATCATACTTGGAATACTAAAAACATGAGTTTCTCAATTTATCTTTATTGAATGAAATTTTCATTTTAAGTTCCCAAAAGTCAATGCTTTATCACTCGTATTTGCATATGTATTTCATAAAATAAATCACATAGGATTATTTTCTTTATCTTCCATAATAGTTCCAATTTCAAATTTTTTTCCATCTGATGAAACGCTATAATTATAGTCTGTATCATATTTTGGATCCATATTTATAGAACTATATTTGATATGTTTTTTTGTTGTTGTTCATATAATTCATTGTTTCCATACTTCCTTTCATAAGTATTTTACTGAATATGAATTATCAGGAATAGGAAAATCTCATGATGTAGTTTTCTTTAATTCTAAAGATTTTTTAATATCATTTAAATTTGAAATCCTAATCCCATCTCTTGAATCTTGTGAATATCATAAATATGATACAAACCCTATAGATGCTAATATTCATAGAATCATAACAACTACCACTAGTTCTACTAATGTAAATGCTTTTTTTATCATAATAAAGATATTAATTTATATGTATATATAATATATTATCATAATAAATGTTTCATGTTAAATAATACATATTGACACCAGCTATTAAATATGTTATATTCATAATAATAATAATAATAATAAAAGATACCTTTGAAAAGGTATCTTTTATACTTAAATTTTATTCTCCCTATTTAATTAACTTCGCTCATTCACATTTATAGATTTCAGGTTGACCTTCAAGTAATGAAAATAATTCTCACATTACTCACTCTGGTAACGACTGAAAAAAATCACTTATGTACTTCTTGAGATTCCCATGATTCAACAACAATTAATTCACTTCATCAAACTGTATAAAACTGACATCCTAAAAAACCTTTTGCTCAACTAAATAAGTTATATTTCTCCATAAAATTAACTCTTTCTCATTTTTTAATTTTTACTTTCCAAATAGTTATCATAAAAATAATTGCATTTCATTTCTGAAATTTGGGAGTGTTTAAATATATTATTTTAGAACAGCTCCTGCAAATACTACATTAAATTCATTACACCATACAGCTACACCATAGTTATTTGCTTCAAAATCAACTTTTGAAACTTCGTAACTTTGTTTACCTGAAAGACTTACCAGTGGGGCAATTTTTAGAATTTTTGAAGTATCAAGCTGAACTGGATCTATTCATTCAAGTGGCTGATTTTTAGTAAGAATTAGATATAAATCTGGTCCTTTATCTGAAGAGAAATCCTCACTTAATTCGATGATAACAGTATCACCATTATCTTTTACTGTAACTCAACCTTCACCATTATGACCAGTTGCAATTCATTCAAAAATACCAGTTGCAATTGTTGAAAGTTCAGTCTCTAAGATACTAGCTTCAAGCTTTTCTTGAGTTTCTTGTGCAGTAATTCTTTCTTCCTCGTATTTGATAGCTTGATCTTCTGTAAGAACTTCTTTTTCTATAATTCCTTCATTTGTCTTTAAATTATTATTATTATTACTTTCTGGAGGAGTACACGAAATAAGAGTAAAGGCTAATAGAAGCAATATAATAGGAATTCAAAATTTCATAAATATGTTATTAGTGTTATAAAGTGTAAAAATAGTATATTCAAGACTAGAATTTTCACAAGAAATATTCCAAGCTATATCAATGAAAGAAACCTGATTTTTCAAAATTAAACTCAAGAAGCAAAAGATATGGTGAAACTTCAAGTTTATAAGTAGAATACAAAGGATTGAACAAAAAAATAGACAAGAAAATAAAAAAATGCATGCAGATTTCCATAATTTTGTAGTTGATTTATTTACACTCTACTTTTTAGGGGGCAGTTCATAAAATAAATTGATAATAAATACTTATTAATTATGATAAGAATACTATTTATTTTCTAATATTTATATAATGAAAAACTATATAAGATCTTTTTTTATTATGTTCATTATATTAACAATATCCTCTTGTGGATGAAATAAGTCTCAAGATATTACACCAGAAACTTTAACACCTAATATTCCTAGCGTTATGATAGAAGATACTCGATCATCACATGCCGCTCACGTACAGCTCTATAGATGGTATCAATTTTATGAATGAGATATTTTTGATAATTCACGTCTCGAAAACCTACTCGACATTTTAGATGAAAATGTATTCATTAAGTCTGCAGCTGGTGAACACACTGGTAGAAATAGTTACCCTGAAAGACTAAAAGCTTATACAGGCTGGGAAAATGCTCATCATGTACAAAGTAGTACCGTTACAACAAACGATGATTGATCAATCTCACTAGAAGCTGATATAGTATATCAAAATATTAAACCCGATAAAAGTATAGATAGCTATACTATTCATTATACTACTCAATTAGACTTTCTTGAAAATACATTGCTTCCTCAATTTAAAAGTATTAAAATACAAGCAACTTGAATTCCTGAAAAAATAGAATTCAACGATGCATATCCAACTAATAGAGTTAAATCACTGATGTACAACTGGATACTCAACATGGAGCAACTCGATGGAAATATAGAGCCTTTTAAACAAATACTCAGCGAAGACTTTGTACTTAACTTTTCAACTGCTGCTCAGATCTCAAGTATAGAGCAACTAGAAACCTGGCTTAATGGTACTCCTTTAGGACTCAAACAATCAAGTCATTTTCCAGAAAATTTCTCTATCAAAACACTTTGAAAAAATCAGTATGAAATGTATGCAGAATTTGATTGGTTTGGAGTTGGAAAAGATGACTCGAAAATGAGAGCCAGAACAGCACACACTTGGAAAATTATAGATAATCCTCTTGAAAAATTTGCTCGTATAGAGCAAGCTGACGTACAGCAAAAAGAAGCATTTCGAGTGGTAAGCGATGAAGAATTCACAAGAAATTAAAAACACTAAAAAATCTTGGGTAAGAGTATAATCTCAGCCAAGATTTTTTATTTTATTCCATGTAATTATAAGTTGACAGATATATTTATCTTATTGTCCATATAAATTCTTTAAATATTCCTATGCGCTCATATAACCCAAGTAGTAAATCATACAGCTAGCAGTAGCAATAATACGAATATAACATAAACAATTGCTATAGTTTTCCCTAGCTCTATTAATCCTATTATTCAGAGTAAAATAATCCTTATACAAGAAGAATGTATCACCCAAACGATAGATAAATATCCATCTATCAATTCATTGTAATGCATCTGTATATTTCAAAGTATTAAGTGTTCATACACTCAGTAAAAGAATACTCCTCGTGATAAATAAGTGAATATTACAAAAAAAAAATCGTATATTAAATAGGGAGAAAATAGTTATTTTTCTATCATACTGAGAACTATGCGTATATGTTTTAACTCTATTTCCATATCTGTTTCTATAGCGTACTCTATAAGATTATAGATAGCTCCTGCGATTATCTGATAGATAAGATCATTTTCAAGTGCTATCACTTTTTCTTCTGCTTTCCCAATATTTAAAAGTGTCTGCATTCCCTGCATTTCTTTTTCTATTTCACTGTGTGCAATACGACTAATATGAGAAGAATTCATAAAACGCTTCATAAAGAAAAATTTTTCAGGATTTTTTTTATAATATTGTGCTCCTTGCAGCATAATGTCCCCTGCTGTCTCAAATACATCCGTGTATTTTTTTAATCATGTATTTGCATATAAAAAATACTCTTTTTTAATACACATATATATATGGTCTAAAAGATCATTTTTTGTTTTAAAATGAACAAAAAGTGCCCCTGATGAAAAACCCGCATCTGTACATATAGATGTTGTGGATGTTGCTTCAAATCCTTTTTTAGAAAAGAGTTTGATAGCTGAGAGTATAAGTTTTTCTTTTGTATTCATTATACTTAATAAATATATATTAAAACATATTTCTTGATCTCAATTTTATTATATAGATTAACACACTTAATTGCAAATGTACCTGAGTATACAAGTGTTCATTTCTTACATTCATTCATAACTTTTTTAGATACTTTTTTCATAAAGTATAGAAATAAATAATACTCAATTTTTGAAAATTTCTTCTTTATAGAAGCAATTAGTATCATATTATTTTATAATCAAAGTATTCCACCACTTTTCAGTTGGTATATTATCTAATGAAAATACTTCCCCAATAAGTGGTATTGCATATTTTTTTCATTTTTTTTCAGCCTCAGTTGTAAATCTATTAGCTGGTTCATCCCACCTGTGAAATGCTAAGTCAAATTTGGACCAATGAATTGGAAAGAGAATATCTGCATCTAAGTCAATTCCTGCCTGTACACTACTCTCTGGGAGCATATGTACATCTGGCCATGATGAATTGTAGGCACCATTTTCGATAAAAGCAATATCAAATGGTCAATACCTTTCTCATACTTTTTTAAATTCATCAAAATACCCAGTATCTCCTGAAAAATATACATTTTTATTCTTCGAAGTAACTACCCAAGCTCACCAGAGAGTTTTATTTCTATCCTGAAGCCCTCTTCCAGAGAAATGCTGAGTTGGAGTCAATGTAAAATCAATATTTTCATATTGATGTGTTTCATACCATACTAACTCTATGATCTTTTCTTTTTCAATTCACCATGCTTCTAAATGTGTTCACACTCAAATAGGAACAAATATCTTTTTAGTTTTTTGTGCTAATTGTTGAATAGCTTTATAATCAAGGTGGTCATAGTGATCATGAGAAATAATAATAGCATCAATTTTTGGGAGCTCTTTTATTTGTGTTTTATATTCTACTTCAAATTCTTTTCAAAATATTGGAATAGGAGAAGCTCTATTAAATACTGGATCAGTGAGTATATTTTTCCCGTCTGTTCTAAATAAAATAGTAGAATGTCCAAACCATACAAAGTCTCCTTCATTGAATTTTTTAGCATCAAATTTTTTGGATGGAAGAGCTTGAGTTGGTATCTTTCATTTTTTAGGAAACAAAAAATCTTTTATTCCTCCACTATCTTTTGCTCATTCTTGTTTTTGTATGCTAGCTTTTATACCTGAAATATTCTCAAATTTCCCATTTTTAAAATATTCTAGTTTTTTTATAATATCTAACCTTTTTCATTCCACCACTCATCAAAAGACTGGGGCAAATTTTGTGAATAATATAGCTACCGTAATAAGTAGTACTATTATTCCTAATATATATAACATAATTTTTCAAATTTTTTTTATAATATTCATCTAATCTTTTAATTCTTTATGTATCAAAAGACTGAGTACAACAGTAATAACTCCTCTGATACTATCTATTAATAACCCATCTATTCGTCCTAACTGTAAGAAAACCGTAAGTCCAAAGGAAATAAGAAATACTCCTACAATAACTCAAATTACTGGTCCTGCAGTATTCTTTTTTACAGTCCAATAAATACTCAGCAGTATGAGTGTAGTTAAAAGGATTAAGTACAAACCTAGAGCGATTCCAAGTATATCTAACTGACTTGTATAAGTAATCTCAAAAGCACTCTCTAAAGTTGCCTGAAAATTAAATAATAACATCCCCCCTAAAGTAAATTCAATAATTGCTTGTATTCCTAATAGTCCTATAAATATATAGGATATTATATTTATAGATTTATTTTCTCTCATATTTTTTTCTGATCTACTATTCATGATCTGTCAGTGTTATAAATAAAATAATTATTTTCCTGCTATTTTTCCAAACATTTTTCCTACTATATTTAAAACTGTTTTTCTCGGTAAATGTTTTATGAACATATACATTAATCTATTTTTCATCCCTGAAATATGATATATTTTTCCTTTTTGATAAGCCTGTAATCATTCTTCTGCTACTTCCTGAGATGTTTGAAACGACATAGATCCTTTTCATTGTTCAGTATTTTGCCTAAGCTCTTGAGATTTTTCAGTTGCAACTGTCATAAATTGACTCTCAGTTGCTCATGGGCATAATGCCATCATATGTATCCCTTGTCATCTATATTCATAGTTTAGGGCTTCTGTAAATGTTAGAACATAAGCTTTAGAAGATGAGTAAACACTTCCATAAGGTATAGGAAAGAATGATGCAGTAGATCAAATATTGATTATTCACCCTGAATCTCTTTTTAACATATCAGGTAAAAATAAATGACAGAGTTCTGTTAATGAAACAATATTCAATTGTATCATACTTGCATAATCTCAACGATCTATGCGTCAAAAATCTCCCCATCTCCCATATCAAGCATTATTAATTAAAATATCTACCTCTACTCATGCTGAGACTATATTTTGGTGTAATCTTTCTGCTGATCATGGTATACTTAAATCTTCCGAAAAGACAGAAATTTTTATATCTTTTGTTTTCAATTTTTTAGCAAGCTGATTTAATATATCTGTTGAGCGTGCTGTGAGAACTAATGAAGCTCAACTGTCAGCTAACTCTTTTGCAAATGCAGCTCCAATACCAGATGAAGCCCCTGTTATTAATACTGTTTTATTTTTAAATGTATTCAAGCTTCATCCTAGCATATCTTTTATTGTTATATAAATAAGTGAGTGAGTACTTACTTAGTTTATATAAATATATTAAATATGCAACATATTTTAGCCTCCTTATTGATTAAAAAAAAGAGAGAAAATTAAACTAATTTTATCTCTCTTATATTGAGAATTTTAATCATTTAAGCCACATACTTATCTTATATTGGCACTTTTATAACTATATTTCAAATTTTCAAACAGCTGTTTCACAACCATTCCAGAATATATCTATATTTGACTTATCAAATAGAATATCTTCTGGTTCTAGTATATCAGGATATCCAACCCACATTACTGGACCATAAAAATTTCCAGATTTAGCTTCTTTATCCATGGTTGCTCTAATAATACCCGTAGCACCATCTTCCGCTGATTGTGCTTGATTCATAAACTCTCAACTCGCATCCATTCATCCGGCTTTTTCAGTAATTATCTGTAAATTAGTTTTTGCAAGACCAGGATGAGCCAAAACAGGTATTATATGATTTATATTAGCTTCTTGTAATTTATTTTTGAGTGCATACGTAAATACAGCATTTGCGAGTTTACTTTGATGGTATCGTTCCCATCTTGGACCTCGAAATCCTTGAGGGGCATCATCTGCTTCGTCTCCTCCTAAATTTCACCCATTTTTTTCGAAGTATTTCATTTCAAGTGGGCCTCATAATCTTGCCATCGAGCTATGATTTATAATTCTAGCCCCGCTACTTTTTTTCAGGAGAGGAAATAGTTCTTTCGTGATGAAAAAATGAGAGATAATATTTGTCTGCATTTGTATATCGTATCCATCGATGGTTGCCTGGTCTTTAAGAGCCATAACCCCAGCATTATTCACTAATACGTCTATGATATCATATTTTGATTTTATAATATCTATAGCTGTTCGTACACTTTCAAGGTCTTGCAGATCACAATCAATCGCATCAAATTTTCCCCCTGGTAGTGATTTTTGTAAATCCTTAAGAGAATTTCGAGATCTTTCACTTTTGCGGTTTAATAGAATAATAGTGGCTCCCTTTTTGGCTAGTTCACTGGCGCATACAAAGCCTGTTCCACTTGTTGTCCCAGTAATGACTACGGTTTTATGAGTCATATCTTGACCATGATTTTTTATAACCTCTTCGAGGTAGAGCGTTGGTATTTTATGTGTCATAGTTTTTTATTAAAGTAATATATTAATGTTTCTTATAATAGTATCGCTATATTTTTTTTAAAATCAATGCTTTTTTCACTATATAGAACAGTAAATAACTTCATTTTTTTCTTAAAATAATTTACTTCTTAGTCAGTATTTTTCATAAAATTATAGGATTTATCACGAGTGAAAAGATAATGATTATAAAAGCGAGTGAGAGAAAGAATCCCTTATATTCAAAACTTTCTGGAAGCAGAAGAATAAGAGCAACTGATACAGATCCTCTTGAACCCGCTAGATGTAGAAGTGTAAAATCAAAAAATGAAAACTTTTCTCCATCGATACGTAAGAATGGAAGGAGAATTCACAGTGCAACGGCTCTTGCAAATATTAGTATCCCAAATGCAAGGACTATGAATGTGAAATCAATGTCTGTAAAATTCGTCTGAGAGATAAATCAGGATCAAAGTACAAAGAAGAGGATCGCGTTGGCAATATATTCTATGTATTCCCAGATATCTCAGTGGATGTGCTTATTATGATTATCTTCATCTGGTTTATATCCATATGAAAGTGCAGCTGCAAATACAGCAATTATTCCAGATGCATGGAGTGACTCTGCAAGTGCAAAACTCGAGAATGCGAGAAGGATTGTCATATTTATACTGAGCGTAAAGTGCTCTTCGTGCCAAGTTTTGAGTATATATCTTGTAAATCTACCTAAAAATACTCAGATAAATATCGCTACTACGATATGAAAGAGAAACTCATAACTACTCTTGAGAATTTCAAAATCATGTCCTTCAAAAAGTATCAGGGCAAGGATTCCAAAAACGGTTACGACAAAACCATCGTTGAGAATAGACTCCCCTTCTATGAGGAGCTTCTTAGATTCAGGAATATCTTTATTTTTTGAGAGAATTGCTCCTACTGCTAAGGGGTCTGTCGCAGAAATAATTGCTCCAAACAATAGTCCTACAAGAAAAGGAATATGAAAAAGAAAAAATAAAACTCCTGCAATAGAAAGCATACTCACAACTACTCATAAGCTCGCAAGTATACTTGTAGAGAATAGGACCTTTCGAAAATGAAAAAGGCAAATTTTCTGACTGGCAGCAAATATCAAAACCGGTACAAAAAGATGAAGTATAAGAGAAGGTTCAATCTCAAGTTCCGGTAATTGGAAGAGGATAATACGCTGCTGTGAAACGCCATAGAGAATACCAAATAAGAGCATCCAAATAACATCAGGAATGAGAGGAGTTTTTTTACTATAGTGAGAAATACTACTAAAAAGCAGCATTCCGACAACTATAAATACAATACTCTCTAGACTAAATACTTCTGTCATTTGATCTTTTTAAAAAATATTTGATGATACTCTAAGCCTTGAAATATAAATTTTGCTATTAAAGATATATGTCTGAATCTGAGAAAATACTTATGGATTTCCCGAAGAAAAGAGTCTTTCATCGAGCTGAATATATGCAGATCAAAAATTTACCATAGAGAAAAATCGAATTATAAATATTATGTTTCTATAATATCTTTTGGTGAATGAATTGCAAAAAAAAAATATTTTAAACCTGGGATCAAACATCATTTATTGAACAAAAAATGCACCAAATTTTTTTTTTAAATTCGAAAGCATACTTTACATAATTCGAGTAATTCAGCTAGCCCAATATGAGAATTACATGTAAAGCTGATTGTCTTAATCTCATTATTATCATATTTTTTTTATTGTAACATGGTAGCAATTGAAGTCAGATCAGCTTCATCTAATTCTCGATTTCATAAATGTAATGATTCATTTTCATTCATTAAAATGAATCATTTTTTTATATTATCTTTGAAAAATTTTTATATATACCAGTTAAATATGAATATCAAAAACAAATTGAAACAATCCTTTTTTCCTGTATACTTAAAAAAAATATATTCTAAACATTCTATATATGTCTGATTTATCTCTTGCCATTATACCTCTCACCATAGTACCATGAGTTGCTCTTATATTATCATCCTCAGCTGCACGTTTTAATGTGGTCGCAGGACAAATTAATAAGCTTTATTTATCGCAAGAAAAACATGATAGTTATATAATCAAACATCAGTTACTCAGATCACGATTATTTACAAACATATTAATTTGCTTGTATCTTGCTCTGTTTTCTCTCCTATTATCAAGCCTCATAGGTATAATAAATACTTCTGTTTTTGAAAAATTTATACATTTTGAATTTATCATAATCATACTATTCTCCATAGGAATATTTTTTGCACTCTCGGCTGTAATATTACTCGTCATCGAAGCTACTATTATACGAAAAGTTATTCGTAAAAAAATAGAACTCATTAGAAAACAATAATAAGTATCAAAAAAACAATAGCTTAAAATAAGTTAAAAGTATCTTATTATCATGTTAATTAATAAATAATATGCAAAAAAACTGTGCTAAATGTAGAAATCAAGATATAAAATTAAACTGAAAAAATATTCAATTAAAACAAAAATATAAGTGTAAAATTGGGTTATATTTTTGTTAGTTTTTTTATTCACATTTTTTAGCTCCTCTATATTTAAATGAATCTAGTTAAAACTTTAATTTGTAAAAAATGATGGAACTTAGTGAACCTTATTAGAACTGAGATTGAGACCTTTCAATAACTCTAGAAATAATTTTTATGAATTACTATTCACATAATTACCTACCATTTTAGCAAAGTTTTCATATTCATCCTGATATACGAAATGTCCTCTATTTTCAAATATTTTTAGCTCACTATTTGGTATTTTTTTAGCATCATCTGAAAATATTATAGCATCGTGTTTTCACCAGAATACTTTTGTAGGAACTTTTATTTCACTCAGCATAGCATCAATAGATGGAAGGTTTTTTGCATATCTTTGGAACCACTTTATATTGTTACCTACCTTTCCTTTATACGAATTCTTAAAATCTGAAATTTCATATTTATTTGCAACATACTTAATGTTACAAATATTAGTTCCTGAAACTATGAGTGGACCACTTCATACTATAGTAAATACCAATCTCCAGAATCTTGACCCTGTCATTTTTCAAAAAACCTGAGCTAATTATTAAAGAATTTTTAAATAAAAACAAACAAGAAGATAAAAGTATTAAATATAAAAAAGAAATAGAAGAAAATAATGTACAAATAAAAAAATCATATAGTAATGTTGAGATACTATTTGATATAGTTTCTTGATAAAACAAATTCAAAATTCAAAGAAATAATTGAGGATAAAATAACAAATTATAAGACATATATTGAAAATTTGGAAAAGAAAAATATTGAAATAAAAAATCTATTATTGAATCAATCTCAAGTCATTAAAGATACTCAAGATTTTGAAAAATATATCGAAAGATATAAAGGGAAAAATATCTATAAAATTTCACTAGAAGAAAGAATAATAGTACTTGATAAGATTATAAAAGAAATAGTTGTATTTAATGACGATGTACAAGTTGTTTTCCTTTTTAAGGATATAAAACAAAGATAGTGATGATGATTCAACTATAGACATAAAAAAAACAGTAAATCTTCAAAATGAAAATTTACCGGCTGGTGTTTTTGAAATGGTAGAGTATTGTAGAACGTATTAGAACTGAGATTGAGGAGTTTGATATATAAGCTCTCTATAAAATGTTTTAAAAAGACTGATTCTTATAGAAAATCTATAAATAAAAGTTATAGATTTATTTTCTTAAATTAAATAATTATCATAATATAGGGATTTTGTTTTTTAAAAATATTAAACTGCTGTTTTAAATCTTCCGAGAAATTATTTTGTTCTATACATATCATTTGTAAATTTGAAGCTGTTTTCATCCATTTTAGTATTTCTTGGCCTCAGGCATCATTTATTCAACAAGCAACACATCCAATTTCTTTTACATTTGTAGGCATACTTTGTATAATTCGAGTAATTCCACTATCTCCAATATCAGAATTATAGCTAAAACTTATTGATTTAATACTCTTATTATCATATTTTAGTTGTTGCAGCATAGTGACAATGGAGACAATATCAGCTTCGCCTAAGTCTCGACTTCGTAAATGTAATGTATTATTTTCATTGAGTATAAATGGATTTGATAGTGCTATGTTTGGTATGATTTCATCATCTTTTTTTTCCATAATCTTGTTTATATATTTAGAAAGTTGCCCTAGTAAATAAGAGAATCTTTCTTGGTCTTTGTATTTTTCTTGAGTTTTTGAGAGATTTTCACGAGCTTTCTGAATTCTTATAGGATCTTCCTGATAAATAAAGTCTAGCCTCTCATACATCCTCTGTAATATAACGGTATCACTTTGAGGCAAATTATAGGCAAAAGTTGTAGTTATGAGAAGAAGAAAGCCTACTCATCACAAGAGTATTTTTTTCATAGTATTTTTATTAAAAAGCTGGAATTTATTTTTTATCTTTACATTTGCAATGGTGAAACTTAACGATCCTTGTTATTACTGAAATAAAGTTATATCAATAGTCCTATCTATAGAGATGCACCAATCTATTTACTAGATCAATCATATCTTCTCTCTTTACTAATCCATCTGGGTTAAAAATATTATTATCTCTACTTGCATCAAATAATCCAAGAGTTTCTCCTGTCTGAATATATTTTTCATGCCAAGATACTGTTATATCATTATAACTCAGTGGTTCTAGGGCTATAGCTTCTATCAATGAGAATCGCATAAGTATTTTTATAGCCTCTGCTTTTGAAATCATATCATTTGGTCTAAATATAGGTATTCCAGATTCTGTTTTATCTCAGTTGATCACACCAAGACTCTGAGCTTTCTTTATTACTTTAGCTTGCCATGAATTTGTATCTACATCTGTATAAATCAGATCCGATGGTTTTTCACTCTTGTATTCATAACAATGAGAGATAAGAGCTACTTTCAGGAACTCTGTTCGTGTCATAGTATTACTCGGTCTAAAATTACCATCATCATACCCATCTACTATTCCTATTTCTTTAAACTTCAATATTTCTTGGGTAAATCTTGTGTTATTTTCATCTCAGAATATTCATGAATCTGTATATATGTATAGAGGGTTTTGAATATCTTGAATAATAGGACAGTATGTAAAGTCGTTCTCAACTGTATAGTCTTCGTCTTTTACTGGGTCTTCGGAGGGTGTTATATTTTCTTGAGGGTCTTCTTCTATAGTATTATCTTTTTCTTCTATAGTATTATCTTCTTCTTCTCACTCAGGAATCACTACTACTATAGGTTCTTCAACACTATCATATTCACATAAATCAAGATCTGAGAATCAGAACGATCTATAATTACTCGCAGATTCATCTCGACACGAATAGGTTCTTCCTCATCATCACGTCGTTGGAATAATAATAGCAGGACCAGATGGATCTATAATAACTCCATTGGCTATACCATCATCATCATTGACTCCACCATCAGTCACAGAATAATTAATAACCGTAACTGGTATAGTACCTACAGTTTCTATCGTATATGTCACTACTGATGAAATATCTGTATAAGTATCTGTGATCTCATTATGTTTTCTATACACCCATTCGCTGGTGTCATATACATCATCAAGGTATATTTGTATTTCTGCCGTTGCTCATGTATTTGAGCACTCTATCTCAAAATGCCAAAGTCCTAGGTTATACTTATATCTCTTGTCTTGAGGAGTCAGGCTTGCCTCTGTCTTATTCGTAAAGTAGTTTATTTGGCCACATGTTGTTGCTCATGTATTTGAAAGCTCAAGCGTATTGTATGCTCCATTTAATGTATTTGGTAAACTCGAAACATCGTTTTGAACCGCATCAAGTATTCCATCATTATTTCCATCACCACTATTAGGTGCTCAAAGCTCAATAATTGGTGATATATTATCTAAATCATTATTGTAGTCATTAGTACCATCTCCATTCGTATCATCAAGTGTTGCATCAGTTCCTATTTGTTGTTCTATAATATCTGAAAGTCCATCTACATCTCTGTCTGTAAGAATATTAATAGTAGAAGTTACTGGAAGAGATACATTCCCTGAGGGGTCAGTTTGAACCACATTCACTATTTCCTCATCAAGCGGATTTGGACTGAGAACACACAACCATGCTCCATTTACTTGAACTATCGTAGTACAGGTAGATCCACTTGGTGTAGTCACAACAACCGTTGCTCAGATTTCTCCTGTTCCTGAAATTGGAAGTCCTGAAGTAGGATTATCTATAGTTGGTGGAGTAGGTGGAGTATCATCGTCCTCAATAATTACCGTTCTTGTAACCGTCGTCGCTGCGTTCCCTGATGAGTCTGTAACATTATAATCAATAGTATATGTTCCAACTACTGCCGGATTTACACTTCACGATGATGTAATATTTCCTGTTAATGTTGCGTCATCATCCTCAATATCTGTAGCCGTAGCTCCTTGGTATGTATATGTTCCTCATACCTCTTGAGTAAGTGTGCCACTTCATATGAGAGTGAGAATAGGAGGATTATCATCATTGGTTAAAATAATTAAGATTACCTCACCTAACACTGGGTCGTAGGTATCATCAGAAGCCACATCATTAATCGAAATAGTAACACTAGTTGTATCATCTCTATTAAATGTGTCATCCACTCAGGTAACTGTCACGGTTTGAGGTATATTCCAATTTATATTAGTAAAGGTGAGCGAAGCTAAATCTACTGTTACTTCATTGATGTCATTAGAGCTTACATCAATCACTACGTCTGTGAACGGTTGCGAACCAAGTTCGAGAGTAAAACTACCTGTTCCAGCATTTTCTGGTATCGTTAATCCTGTAGTTGTAATCCCGCCTGGGTCAATTACGATTGCAGAGCAAAATTTTGTATCAGCATTAATATTCCAAGAAAAATTATTTATTATATCTATACGCTCTGTTTCTGCGTTACAATATTGCATACCGATAGCTCTGAAATTAACCCCTGAATTGAGGGATTGAGAAGACCATGAAATTAAAGTTGCATCATAATTAATACGTGACATCCTTGAATTAGATAGCATATTGTTAGCACTCTCAACTGATGTCATATCAAAATTTACGAGTGAACTATTAAAAAATGGAGTGTTTCTAAACATAAGTTGCATATCAATTACATTTGAAGTATTCCAATTTGAAACATCAGGATTTGCAACAAGAGCACTTCTAAAGAGGAAGCCCATATCAGTAATATTTGAAGTATCCCAGCCTGATACATCAGGATTAGCCATATTTGTATCTCGAAACATACTATTCAAATTCGTTACTGCGGATGTATTCCAATTTGAAACATCAGGATTTGCAACAAGAGCACTTCTAAAGAGGTAGCTCATATCAGTAATATTTGAAGTATCCCAGCCTG
>JAWUYB010000012.1:0-22502 GCA_034111025.1 Candidatus Altimarinota bacterium
TCTATTGTTTGTCTTTCATGTAATATAAGATGTTTTCACATAATCTTTAATCTAAAAATATATAGTAGTCTCATTCTTCTTATGACTAGTATATCTCTTTTTATTATTTTCCAATAATTGCGTTTCATTTCTGAAATTGGGAAATATTAAACTTTATTAATCATAACTTTTTTATTTTACTTTAACTCTATCTATGATCTCTCATTTTAAAAGCTCTTCATCATCACGTAATCTATTAGCATAATTTATTATTTTTCCCATTCAATCTCATGGAATAAATCACAGTTCTATAAGTTCTTTTCCTGAAAGTATATCGTCTGGTTTTTTTGTAGCTACATCAATTTTAGTAGCTCTTGATAAAATCCAGTCTCAATATATCTTATCTTTATCAAATACCTGAGATATCATTACAATCTGTTCAATTGTAGCAGGGCATAAATCCAAAGATAATTTTCTAATCATACCATCTCAAATTTTATTTCAGCTTTGCTCTGTTCCATAATACTCTTTAGGTATATGAATATAGTCTAGAAGTTTAGAAATTTTTGTTATAATTGATCTAGGTGTATCTATTGATAAAAGAAAATGCTTTCTAGAATTTTTAGGAATATTTATACATAATATTCACAACATTAATACAGATTTATTTTCTAATGATAGGATATTATTTTGAATATATTTTGCAGCATTATCAATATAGTTATAAGTTTGTTCTATTAAACTTTTATCTAACATTAATTCTGTTTGAATAAAATTAAATATTCATAGTTCATAAGCAACACCTAAACCTCTAGATGGTTGAGTTGATTTAAATAGTAGCTTTTTATATTCCTCTCAGATCCTTTCTTTAGCCAGTTCTTGTAAAGAAGGAAGCATACTTTTTATAATCTCTGCACTATCTAAATCAAGTAATAAATCGAAACGACCTATAAATTGAATCCCTCTTAATATCCTCAATGGATCATCAGAAAAAGTATCACTATCTGTGATTTTTAGTATTTTATTTTCAATATCTTCCAATCAACCATATGGATCAAAGAATTCTCAAGTCATAACATCTAATGATATAGAATTGATAGTAAAATCTCTTCTCTTAGTTGCTTCTATAATTCACATATTTGGATCTATTTGTATATCAAATCCTCTATGACCAGATCAAGTTTTTGAATCATGACGTGGGATGGAGATATCTATATCTATCCCATCTTCAATGAATAATTTAAGTATTCAAAATGATTTTCATACCTTTGAGATTTTTCATAGTTTTTCCGCTATATCTTCAATAATTTCTGAAGTTATACCATGGACTTCAATATCAAAATCTTTCGGAATAATCCCCATGATTATAT
Organism: Candidatus Altimarinota bacterium; assembly: GCA_034111025.1. GTDB lineage: Bacteria > Patescibacteriota > Gracilibacteria > BD1-5 > UBA6164 > CAJXJP01. The sequence continues at coordinate 1,350 of JAWUYB010000012.1, forward strand.
CACGTGTACTTCCTCATACAAAATACGTTCTTCCACCTTTTTCCTCTATTTTTTCAGCAAATTCTAAAGTTTTTAAGTAGGTATTGTAGTATATTTCATTTCATTCATTCTGTAATTTTTCAGTAAAATTTGTTTGATTAAAATGTTCTGATTTTATTTTCATAAATTTAAAATTAATTGTTTTTTGATGATATAATTATTCAATACAATTCAAGAGCTATAAGCTATCAAATCACTCACTAAAAACCCTTTTCAGAGTAAAATTCAACCTGCATAACTATTTCTAATATTTATTAACCAATCATATTCTAACAGTTGAGAAAATTCTATACTAAAACAAATAAATATTACTACTGAGCTAACATATAAAAGGTTTTTATGTATAAATAATAATACAAAAAAGAACACCATAATTCACCGTAATATATCTCATACAAAGTAGGGAATTATACTTATTTGCCTAGATAGTAATCCTAAAACTATTATTACTATAATAATAAAAAAATTGTCTATATTATTTTTGTATTCTGAAATCTTGAAGGTTTTTTTCATACCATTTTTTCTTAAGTGATTTTTTAATTTTCTTATCTGTCCACTCTTTCCAACTTTCATCTCTATAGAGATTATTGTCTTTTATTTTATCTACATTATTTAATATATCTACTGATAACATATGAGATTGATATTTTTGTATTTTACTCCCTTCTTGTTGTAATATATGAGTATTTACTCTAAATATAAATGTTTCCATTGGGAGTATATGAATAGCTGAATACATCCATAATGCTAATACTAATGTAGTTTTTAGAATATCGTTTTTCTTTTTAAATACAATAAACCACATCATTAAAATAAATAATATAGCAAAATATATAATAGTGTATGACGCAAAGAATTTTTCATAACTTAATCCATATGCAGATGTATAAGTATACATTCTCTCAGCTGCAGAAAAAAGAATTATAAGAGATGTGAATACAAATATTCACAGAAGTTTTTGAATATAGTTATGTGTCTTTTTATAATAAACAAAAAAGAAAACGATATTGATTAATGATACGAGAAATAATTGCCAAAAACCATTTTTTGCTAGGCTTGCTATTTCAATTACATCGATATTACTTTGAAAAAAGAGAGTATCGATTTGAATAATAATAAACATAATATATGTAAAAAGAGTACCTCCTAAAACTATTCCTCCAATAACAGAATCTATTTGTGTTTTATCTTCTCTTGCTTTAATAATCGTATCTATTTTCCAAAGTCACAATAGACTGATAAAAAATATAAATAAAGGCACTGAAACTAATAGCTTTAATACTGTTGTTCTGTTTATATATTTTCAAAATTCTAGAATAAAATCTTTAAAATTAGTATCTGCAACCATTAATAATCAAACAATCACCAAGTTAATTGCAATTAATATGATTACAGCTATTATTATTTTTTTATATAAAATAGTATTTTTTCAAGATCATGAATCCATATGTTGATTTAGCTCTTGTACACTTTTTTTCACAGGTAATTCTCTAAAAATAACTTTAGGAATCAAGGCTAAATACCATTGATGATTTTCTTCTTTTTTTACTATTGAGTAACCAAAGAAGAAAAAAACTAAAATTGGTAATAACCAAATATTTAATGCTTTTAAAAATGGGATTTCATATAGACTATAACTCAAAATAATTATAGCAAAAGGAATTATCCAATATTTATATTTTAAAATAAATTCTTTTTTATTATCAATGAGTAATAAATATAATATAAAAAATATTATTCAAAATATCGTAAAATTTATTCCTAAAGCAGAAATTCCTAATTCAAAAAATCCCCATAAGAATAATACTGTAAATAGTGATAATAGTGCAGATAATATATATTGTATAGTTTTAGTATTCATATTATTGGTTAATTCATTTAAATAATTTTTCTATATTAGTTATGTAAGCAAGTAATTCTTTTTCTCACAATTTTTCTATGATAATAGTTGATTGAGGTTTTTTATTTACAAAGCTTTTTTCTATTTTGATGTATTCACTTTTTTCTAATTTTTCTAAATGAGTTCATAAGTTTCCATCACTTAAATTTAGTTCTTTTTTTAATTCAGAAAAGGTAATAGACTTATCCATATGTAATAAGGACATAATATTCAATCTTACAGGTTGATGGATAATAGAGTTAATATTTTCCATTATTTATTATTATTAATATGTAAGATATATCACATGACTAGATGACCAAATCAGAATAATATTAAGATTAATTCTTTATAATATTCTTCATACATTTTTCAAATATTATAGAAAATTTCATAAGAGTTTCATAAAATTAATATCATAATAACTGACAGTCCTATAAAGAAAGACATGTAACCAAAATAAGTTAAAAATTTTTGAATACAAAATCTAGATACTATTATTAATAATCAGTATGTAATTGAAATTATAGGGAATAATCCTTTCATAGATTCTTCCATAACACTTAAAATCAGTAACAATGGAGTAATTGCCATTCAAATAAATATCATATTTCAAATAATGTATCTGATTGGTTTTGGTAGCAATTTTTCACCTTTATTTTTTGAATTCAAAATACTGAGAATAGTAACAATAATTATTCAAAGTAATCAAATTACAAAGAATCAAATAGTATAATAATTACTATTAATATCTCAAGAAAACACATAAAATAATATGTACATAATTCACATAATTGATGTACCAATAGGGGAAAAACGTATGTAAGTTTCTCTTTTTTCTAACATACTTTTTAATGCAGATATATCTTTATTTATTATTTCCATAGTAGTAAACTTTATTAATTAAATAGTACTCTGTGTTTCAGAGTATAAATATTTGTATTATTGTCAAATATTTTAAAAATAAATATGTAGGAAAGAGTAGGTAATTTTATATTAAATTTATTTAAAAATTCCTTATTTTAAAGTATAATAAAATATCTTCAGTTTGACAAAAATATAAAATATTATAACCTATAGAGTAGATAAATATATAAATAAATTATATGAAAAAATTATTGAGTTTTATTATTTTATTAGCAACATTTAATGCTGGTTGTATGCACGCAACCTTTGCAGATTTTTTTGCTGTAAAAGAAACTCAAGAAATCTCTATGCATCATGGAATGCAAATGTGAGATGAATCAAAACAACAAAAGGATTGTTATGAAATGGAAATGAAAGATTGTATGGAAAATTTTCATGAATGTTGTTGAAGTTGAATTGATTATGCAGTTTTTCAAACAGAAGAATATTTAATTTCAAGTATATTATTTGATAATATTGACACTCAAACATATCAGGCACTCATAGAATCAAATTTAATAATTCAATTAAATGCTCCTCCATATTCAAATAATAGAGAAGAGTCTAGAAATCATTACACTCAATTAATCGGAATAATAAAAAATAACGCGTAAAACTTCCTTATTTATCAAAAAATAATGTTTTTTTTGATATTAAAAATTTAATGGAAGTTTTTTTAGTTATTAAAAATAAAAAATGAAAAGTAATAAATGGCTATATTTAGCTCTAATATCTATATTATCAATAATTATTTGAGGAGCATACTATTCAACATCGAATTCACTTGAAATTAAGAATATTCCTGAAAAAGAAAAAAAAATATCAAAAAAAGAATATTTACATACTTTTCCAGAACAATTTTCAAAAAAGGATTATTTTAAATGAGAATTTATTGCGAACGATATTGCCTCAGTCTATCCCAGAAGGGAATGACTCGTAAGAGACATACTGGTTGATATCTGAGATCAAGTGGAAGTGGGAGATACGCTCGCTATTCTATTTAATCCTTGAGTTGAATGAGAAGCAAGTTCGAAAATTAATATAAAAAGTACAATAGTTTCAACGAAAAATAAGATATTAGAAGAAACTATTCATGTAAAAAATGCAAAGATAGCAGAATTGGATCAAAAAATATACGAACATGAAATTATACTAGAAGAAACTATTAATAGTTTTAATGCAAAAATATCTCAAGTATGAGATATTGATACACTTTGATCTGAATATCAAGTACAATTGAAAGCTCTTGAAAATTTAAAAACAAATCTTCAAAACGCTCAATCAACTCAGGAGGAATTAATTTCAGAAAGTCTGAATAATATTCAACAAAAAGAGGAACTATTAGATGCAAAAATTAATGAAATATATAATAAAATTATACCTATTTTATATATCGGAAACGAAACCGATATAGATTATAATAATATTAATAGTTCTGATTTTTCTGATTATTTTTGAGTAAAAGATTCAGGAATAACTTGAGAATTTATTTCAAAAATAAAAGAATATCATAATGAAAAAGTTGTTTTAGGTATAGATACAAGATATAGTAAATTATCTGAAATTAATAATGATTTAATAAAAGTATTACAGAATACTATTATATCAGTTGATATTTCTGAATCTGCTATCACTGATCATATCTCAAATATAAACAACTTTAAATCCTCTTTGATTTCACAAAAAGAGTTCTTAGATGATGCAAAAAATATGTACAGTGTATTATGAGTTACTCAAAATGAAAAAATTCAAAATATCATAGTACAAATAATGACACAAGAAAATGAAATAGCATTATTATGAACAAAAAATAATATCATTTGATTTGATAAATCATTAACTGTATCAAAAATGAAAGCTGAAATTGATACACTGATCAAATCAAAAGAGTTATTAATTGCGAATGAAAACAAAAATATTGTTTCAATTGAAAATGAAATTTCTATTGCAAAAGCAAATTTAAACAGTGAATCTATCAAGTCTTGAGATTATAGAATAGTTTCTCCATTTTCAGGAATAATTTCAAAGAGAACAATGCAAATTTGAGAAAAAATATCAAAAAATATGGAAGTGTTTAGACTCATTGAAGTTCAAACAACGCTATCTAAAATAACAAGAAAAGAAATAAAATTTCTTGTCCCAGAAACCTTATGAGACAATATTTTGATGTGAAGAGAAGTAAAATTTTCAATATGAAATAAAGAAAATAATAGTTATACAGGAAGTATTTATCGTATATCACCTGAAGTAGATCAACTTACTTCAAGTATTATTGTACAAGCAAAAGTAGATGAAAGTATATCTCTAGCGAATCAATCTACTCTGAGAGTATCCCTCGAAACACAACAAGAGTTATTTAAAGTACCAAGCTCAACTATTTATAGTAAACAAGAAAGAAAGATAATTTATTATAAAAAAGATAATTGAAAACTCTGAGTAAGAGATATAAATATTGTTTCAAATGATTGAGAATATTCACTTATAACAGGGAATATAGATGAAAATTTAAAAGTTGTTACGACACCTATATTTATTAAATAAAACTGATGTTAAATAAATTAATTAAATATTTTATAGATAATGCATTTATCACTGTTGTAATTTTTATTGTTATATCAATTATTTCAGTTATTGCTGTTTATAAAACTCCTATAGATGCATTACCTGATTTATCAGAAAATCAAGTGGTAGTCATGACTTCTTGGCCAGGTCAAACTCCAACAAATATAGAAGATCAAGTAACATACCCAATTACAATTGGTATGCAATGACTTCCATGAGTAAGAGATGTAAGAGCAATGAGTCAATTAGGAATTTCAATGGTTACGGTTATCTTTAATGATAACGTAGATGAGTATTTTGCTCGTGATAGAGTGAATGAAAGACTCAGCTTAATATCTGCAGACTTACCATTATGAGTAAATCCTATACTCTGACCTGACGCAACATGACTCGGTCAAATATTTATGTATACACTTGAAAGTGATAATCATAACTTAACAGAGTTAAGAACTATACAAGATTTTTATGTTAAATTGGGTTTACAAAGTGTTCCATGAGTCGCAGAAGTTGCTTCGATTTGAGGATTTAAAAAAAATTATCAAATAATAATTGATCCATTAAAATTATCAAATTATAATATATCACTCAAAGAAGTTGCTACAATTATAAGCAATGGAAACAACAATGTTTCATGAAGAGTTATAGATATCTGATGAAGTGAAATAGCAATAGAGTGAGTCGGTTTTATAGAAGAATTATCAGCCCTTGAGAATACATTTATAAAAAATATAAATAGAACTTCTATAAAACTTTGAGATATTGCTCATATAAAAATATGAGCAGATTTTAGAAGATGAATCCTTGCCGATCATAGAGAAGAAAAAGTATGAGGAGTAGTGGTTATGAGATACAAACAAAATCCTCTGGAAGTTATAGAAAATGTAAAAGAAAAAATAGTTGAAATAGAAGAATCTCTACCAGAAGGAGTAACTATAGTATCATTTTATGATAGAACAACATTAATTCAAGAATCTATAGATACTCTAGTGTCTATAATTAGTACTGAATTAATAATTACTATAGTTATATTATTATTATTTCTCTGGAATTTTTGAGCATCACTTATAACAGCTGTTTCATTGATTGTAGGAATACTTATTACATTTTTATGTATGAAACTATTCCAAATACCTTCAAATATTATGTCGCTTGGTTGAATAGCCATTGCTATATGAACAATGGTTGATGCAGCAATCGTAGTGACTGAGAATGCTTATAATAGACTCTTATGAAAAGAAAATCTTACGTTTAATCAAAGAGTGAAAGTTATTACAGATTCAACAAAAGAAGTAGCATGACCTCTCATGTTTGCAATATTAATTATTATTCTTTCCTTTATACCAATATTTGCGTTAGAGTGACAAGAATGAAAATTATTCTTACCACTCGCTTTTACAAACATGTTTGCTATGATATGAGCTTTATTTTCAAGTTTATTTCTGGCTCCAGTTTTATGTGTATTTTTCTTAAAATGAAAATTAAAACAGGATCATGAAATCCCTCTCGTGAGAATATTGCAAAAATTATATCAACCAATACTTATTTATGCACTCAATAAAAGAAAAGTTGTATTAATTATAAGTTGAATCCTATTAATAATAGGGTGAGGTTTGTTTACGAGAATTGGTTCTGAATTTATGCCTCCATTAGATGAATGATCAATCATGTATATGCCGATGACTCTACCGGATGTGAGTGATAAACGTGCAAGAGAAATGCTCATTGAGTCTCATAGGATTATATCAGAGGTAGCGGAAGTAGAAAAAGTAGTATGAAAAGCTTGAAGAGCACTCACTGCAACTGATCCCGCTCCTCTGGCTATGTTTGAATCAATTATTACCTTAAAACCAAAATCTCAGTGGAGAGAATGAGTTACAAAAAGTGATATCATTAATGAAATGAATAGAAGTATAAAAATCAATAATCTCTGGAATGGTTTTACTCAACCAATTATAGGGAGAATTGATATGTTATCCACTGGTATTAGAGCTCAAGTATGAGTGAAAATATTTTGAGATGACCCAATGAAGTTAGAAGAATTAGCTATAAAAACTGAAGAATTACTCGGAAATATTCCTGGATGATTTGGTACAACAGCTATTAGAACAACTGGTTTAAAATATTTATCTCTTGATTTAGATGAATCTAAATTATCCCAATATGGTGTACATAAAGAAGATGTACTAGAAGTAATTGCTGTATGAATTTGAGGAAAAAATATTAGTACAACAATTAAATGAAGAGAAAAATATAATATCGAACTCAGATTAAATAATAATTTTAGAGATAGTTTAGATGATATAAATAGTCTCACTATTCCGAGTGTATCTTGAAATATAATACTCTCTCAAGTAGCAAATATTTCATTAGAAGATGGCCCAGCTACTATTAATAGTGAAAATGGTATCATGAGATCTGCTGTTCAAATGAATGTTCAATGAATAGATTTAGTCACATATGTAGATCAAGCAAGAGAATATATAGATAAAAATTTAGAATTACCTGCATGATATTACGTTGAGTGGACAGGACAGTATGAAAATCAACTCCGAGCAAAAAATACCTTAAAAATAGTAGTTCCTACCGTGATATTAATAATACTATTTATATTATTTCTCGCTTATAAAGACCTCTGACTCGTTGCAATCGTAGCTTCAAGTATTCCTTTTAGTCTTGTTTGATGAATAATAGCATTATTTCTCTCTGGATTCAATTTTTCAGTAGCTGTATCTGTATGATTCATATCTTTATTCTGAAATGCAGTAGAAACTTGAGTAGTTATGATTCTATATCTTGAAAATGCATTTAGAGAAAAATTTTGACTCCCTTTAATGGATAAAAAAAATCTCAAAGATGAAGATTTTAAAAAAATAGTAATCACAAAAGAATGAATCCATAAATCAGTAGTTCATGGAGCTATGGTCAGACTTAGACCAGTACTTATGACAGCATTTACCTCTGTTATATGATTAATGCCTATGATTTGGAGTACATGAACTGGTTCTGAATTACAAAAACCTTTAGCAATAGTTGTAGTTGGTTGATTGATTACTTCCATTGCACTCACACTTATTGTATTACCAGTTTTATTCTCATATTTAAGGGAAAGAAAAATAAATTTATAATTATAATAGATAATAAAAATGAAAAAATATTGATATACAAGAGAAGTAAACCTTACTTTTGATTCAGCACTTGATAAAGTAGAATTTGCGTTATTAGAGGAATGATTTTGAATTCTTTCTCGAATCGATATCAAATCTAAAATAAAAGAAAAACTCTGAAAAGATTTTGATGATTATATAGTTCTATGAGCATGTAATCCAAAATTAGCTTACGAAGCATTACAAAATGAACTAGAAATAGGGTTATTGCTTCCATGTAATGTTATTGTATATAAAAAAGATTCAAGGATATATGTTTCATGCATAGTTCCAACAGTTGCTATGTGAACAGTAGAAAATATAGAGGTACTTGAAATTGCGAAAATTGCGGAAGAAAAATTAAAAAGAGCAATTGATAATATATAATATATCTAAACTAATTTTAAATGTTAAAATTTATAAAAAAATTATTCATCTCTCTTATTCCTCTTATTATATTATACTTTATATGAAAAGAAATATTAGAAAATGATGTAAAAATAACTGGATTTCTCAGTTATTATTATCTTGTTTTCATATTACTTATTTCTCCTCTTGCATATGTATTTTATAAGTTTAAATATTTAAAAAGATATTCAAACTTAGTTACTTCTTTTCGAAGACCAATATGAATTATTACATGAATATTAGTATTATTTCATTGACTTAAGTTTGAGGAGAGATTATATAAACTTTGGGAACAATATTACTCAAGCAAAATTTCATTCTTTGATTTTACTTATAACTGAGTATTTAATAGTACAACTTGAACGATTCTATGAATGAATACATATTCATTTTGGTTTTGAATTATTGGAATCATTATGATGATTTTATTATTGATCACTTCTAATAATATTTCTCAAAAAATTTTATGATCTAAGGTTTGGAAAAATTTACAAAAACTCATATATCCTTTATTTATAATAATAGTTTTACATATTTATTTTGTATGATGATGGAAGTGATTATATCTCTATCCTGCAATAATTATTTTTAGCTTACGATTTTATACATGGTTTGATAAAAATTTCCAATATAAATGACAATCTCAGATTTCTCATAGTTGATATAGAAGATTTTTATGTTTACCCTGTGGATTTATATATGATGAAGAACTATGAGACGCAGATGGTTGACTCATTCCATGAACTAAATTTGAAGAAATTCCAGATGATCGGAGATGTCCAGTATGTTGAGTAACAAAGAAAGATTTTACTCTATTAGATGGACACTATAATCCAGAGAATATTGAGAATCATGAGCTAATATTTGAGTTAAAATGAAAAAAATATTTAACAGAAAATGTATTAGAATTAGCTTTTTATTGTGAAAGAGATTTAGAAATCATACCAGGTCAATTTTGTAATCTGATTTATAATCACAATAATCAAGATAAGAAAATTGCAAGATCATATTCTGTAGTAAAATATATTGATAATATAATATATTTCGGAATTAAACTAAAACTTGATGGTGAATGATCAGATATGTTAAGAAAGATAAAAGTATGAGAAAAAATAAAAGCATTATGACCTTTTGGTGATTTTATACTTAAAAATACAAGCAATAAAAAAGTATTTATAGCTACTGGAACCTGACTTTCCCCTATATATAATATGATTTTAAGTAGCTGGAATATAGAGAAAGAATTATACTTTTGAGTACAAAAAAAATCAGATTTATTTTATTTAGCAGAATTAAAAAATATACCAAATTTAAAAGTTCATATATTCATATCAAGAGAAAGAGTGAAGTGATATAATTATTGAAGAATACATTATGACAAAATTCATCTAGATCAAAATACTGAAGTATATATGTGTGGAAGTCCATGATTAATAGATACTTTGAGAGTTGATTTTAAAAATAATTGAAATACTCAAGTGTATTACGAAAAGTTTCTATAATATTCTAAGAAAGAAAACTTACAAAAACTCACGTTATTTTTATAATATAATATTTTTCTATGAAAAAATTTTTATTAATTAGTCTGCTATTAGTAACAACTTTATGATTAGCCTCTTGTAGTGATGCTGATGCTCCACTAAATGAAGCACAACAAGCAGAACAATATAATATGTCTGTTTGAGAATATAAAGAAACAAAAGATGCTGCAGCTAGAATGAATATGACTATTGAAGATCATATGAAAATGACTGAGACTTCTGGAGGCATGGATCATAGCTCTATGGATATGTGAGATGATGCTAGTATGATAGAAGATGATATGGAAGGTATGCATACAATGGATAGTTGAACAAAAATGGATAATTCAGAAAAAGTGTCAGGAGATTCTATGCATACAATGGATGATGGTACTAAAATGACTGATGAAACAATGCATATGGAAATGATGCATGAATGAGAAGAACTTGAAAAACATGGTTCTGATAAACATGGTGACCACGAATAATAAAACATCAAAAAACCACATATAATAAATTATATGTGGTTTTTTGATGTTTATCTACTTAATAATAATCAAGAATAATTATATATAATATAGCTCAGTATTATTTGAAAGAATAAAATTAAGTTTTCATTCTTTTTTTATCGGAATAAATACTATAAAATAACCAAGAAAATAATATAAAAAATAGTATATATGAGTTTTCACTCATACTCATGACTTGATCTTTGAGTAAAAATGTAACGAAAATATTCCAAGCAGCAATGTGAAGACAATGAATTCCAAAAGCAGAGAGAACTCCATTTTTCCTATATGTAGATGAGTTCCAAAACTTTGCTACAGAAACATTCAATGAAATATTGTCAGAAGCTAGAAAATATTGATTATCTCTCGCTGTAGCACATCAGTTTATAAAACAAATTCCTGAAAATATTAGTGACGCATTATTTTGAAACGTTTTGAACTCTCGTAAGTTTTAGAATATCGAGTGAAGATTCACTCTATATGCAGCAACATTTTGACCCATTTTTATGAGCTTATGACCTTGCGAATTTAAATCAGAGAGAATTTTACTGTAAGTTACTCGTTCAAGGACAAGTAAAAGATCCATTTTCATTAAAAAGTATTTATGCTCCAGATGTTAATATTTCTCACAAACAAATCGAGGATCTCTTCAATATTTCAAGAATAGATTAATAAAATATTCAAATGAAAAGATATTATAATAAAGTGAGATAGCTAGAAAATATTAGAACTAGAAAAGGCCTCTCAATAGAGGACCTTTTCTGTTGTTTTTCTATTTCTATTTTTCTATATAATTGGGTATTATATATAGTATTAGAACTGAAATTGAGGAGTTTGAATGTTATATTAATATAAAACTATAGTCTTTTAGTCTCCTGTCTATTTTACAGTATTTTAAAGGAAAAATTAGAGGGTAATATAAAATATAATTTGACTTTATTATATAAAAATGATAGTATATGGGTACCTATCAAATAACTATATTGTTATGTTTATAGAAAAAAAGGATTCATGATTGTTTTTAGCCAAAAAAGCTTTTTGAAAGAAATTTTTAGTAAAAATAGAATCAGAGAGGATTACGAAGGATAATATTACTCAACTTACAGAAAAAGAATGTGAGTTTATTTATAACTCTCAAGTTTATAAAGATTTTTCTTTAGATGTATATAATGAAAAGTTATTACAGGATGTTATTTTTCAATCAAAAAATTTAAATAATTACATTGATGTGTGGGAGACTATTAATAATAGTAACTTTTCTTTTGATGAGGATGTTATGAAAAATATAATAACAGTTTGAAGTTGGAGAGATTTAATTTTTCCGAAAAAGTTTATTTATAATTCAAATAATATAGAGGGAAGTAGAATACCAGAAGAAGAAGTTGAAAAGATTATAGAGAACAAAAAATATAAATATAAAGTAAAAAATGATATACAAGAAGTAGCAAATTCAATAAAGTCTTGGAACTTTATAAAAGAAAAATTTATTTTTAATGAAGCTAATATAAAGAAGTTATATCATATTTTAACAAAAGGCTTATTACAAGAAACAGGTGAGAAATATCCAAGAGGATTTAAAAAGGTAGTAAATGTTGTGAATAATGCTATGACTACTGCTCCAGAAAATGTATCATGAGAAGTTAATTCCCTTATTCAAGATTATAAGGTTAATAAAAAAGTAATCTTTCCATTACAAGCATCGTTTAATTTTCATTTGAAGTATGAACAAATTCATCCTTTTGAAAATGGTAATGGGAGAACAGGAAGATTTATTATGAATAAAATACTATTACAAAATACTTTTTCCCCTATGGTAGTATTTACAGAAAATAAACAAGCATATTTTAATGCTATTGCATCATGTAAATCATGAAATAAAAAGAAGTATTATAAATTTATGTTGGAGCAATATAAAAAGACATTGGATCAGATTGATATTATAATTTAATTATTTGGGTTCAAGTCTTGCAAGGGTATAATATTAAATATACAATAAAAACCACTATAAATAGCGGTTTTTATTTTGATTTTTATCTGGTCGAGTGTAGTGAACAGGATTAGAACTGAGATTGAAGAATATAATTTTCTTATTAATTTATAAATAATTATTCTAACTATAGAATGTATTAAATTATAATTTAAGTAAATGAAATTTATGAGTTGATTTAAATTTGAAAAAGCATTAAGGTTATTAAATGAATACTACCCTAAAGAAGATCAGAAAAAGCCTTCTTTTTATCATAGCGTAAGAGTAGGAGTTTATTTATGGAATAAGTCATATAGCGAAGATTTACAAATAGCTTGATTGCTTCATGATGCATTAGAAGATACTAATATGTGAGAAAGTGATATAGGTGATAATTTTTGAAATGATATACTATCAATAGTTAAAGCAAATTCTAAAAATAATAATCTAGAAAAATCTGAAATATTAGAAGATATAGTTAAAAGATGTTCAATTGTATGAGAAGATGCAATGATAGTAAAAATGGCAGATATTTATGACAATTACTTATTTTATGTAAAAGAAAAAAATATTTCAGAAATTGAAAGATGTAAAACTTTAGCTAATTTAGTAGAAAGATATAAAAAAGAAGAGTGGACTGATAAAATTTTTAATAAAATTGATGAAATTGCTAAGTAAAAAATAACTTAACCCATATATCAAAAAAACAGCACTAATATATTATAGGTACTGTTTTTTTAGTTCTAATATCTTGTAATGGTCGACTATCGTGTACAAAGTCAGAACTGAGATTGAGGTATATAATTAATATTATTAGAGTCCAGATTGAAAAAATAACTTATTTAGATATACTTTCACAAACCTAGTTATGAATCATATTATCTTAATGAAAATGATAAATTTTTTGTTACATTTTACGAAAAAAATTATTTTAATTACATCTGTAATATTTTTTAATTTGTCTTTAAATGTTTCTGCTTTTGAAACAGAATTTTTAAAAATAAAATCATGAATTGATAATAATATTTCATCTGACACATCTAAAATACAAAAATTTCATGAAGATGAACATCAACATGAAGAAATAAAGCATTCACATGACCATACACATGAGTATCATACAACTATACACGAATCTATTTATAAAAATAATAGTATAAAATCAAACATTACTAAATACCTAATATTTAAAGGAGAATATATTTTCTAAATTTAAACATTTATGTACTTAAAAATTTTATCAATTTTTGGTTTATTTTCTATGCCTTTAATTGCATATGCTCATGGTGTTTGAGAGTGAGATGCTTCTTTTATGGAGTCCAACACTTGACCTGCCATAATACAATATATGTATTTATGAGCTAAACATATGATTACTTGATATGATCATATTCTATTTTTAGTATGAGTTATATTTTTTCTATATCATATAAAAGATATAGCTTTTTACGTTACACTTTTTACTATATGACATAGTACAACACTTTTAATTTGAGTATTATGATGAATAACAGTAAACCCTTATCTTATAGATACAATTATTTGATTATCTGTAGTTTATAAAGGTTTTGATAACCTTTGAGGATTTAAAAAAGTATTTTGATTTCAACCAAATACAAAAGCTGCAGTTTGAATTTTTGGTCTTTTTCATGGTTTTTGATTAGCTACAAAATTACAGGAATATCAATTTTCTAATGAAGGATTGGTTACTAATATGATTAGTTTTAATGTTTGAGTAGAAATAGGTCAAATATTAGCTTTGATTTTAGTATTAGTTGCTTTTTCTTATCTACGCACTGATGAGAATTTTCCTAAAAAATCTTATTTAATTAATTGATTTCTTATGTTAGCAGGTTTTGTGCTTATTTGATTTCAACTTACCGGATACTTCTTATCTTAATAATTAATTTAATATAAAAATGAATAAATTACATCCAGAATATACTAAAGAAAAAATCTTAAAAAATGTAAAATATACAGCAATTTGAGCTATTATTATCTTAATAACGATTGTTTTACCAGCAGAATATGGTATAGATCCTTTAGGTTTTTGAAAAATGACATGATTAAATAAATTAGCACCAAATTACCAAGAAGAAAATTTAGAATCAAATATGGATATTGAGGAGAAAGTAGTCGAAACTAATTCTATAAAAGTTGAAGAAATAATTTCTATAAAAAAAGAAAAATCTTATGATTATCAAACACTTGAAAAAACTTATACTTTAAATGCAAAAGCAAATACGGAAATTAAGTTTAAAATGTATAAATGAAGTGAAATGACTTTTGATTGGGAATCATCAGAATTAGTTTATTTTGATCAACATTGAGAACCTACAACTAAAGAGTGAAAAGATTTTCTTCCTTACAAAACTGTAAAAGAGTGAAAACAAATGAGTGATAATTGAAAACTTGTAGCAGAATTCACATGAACACATGGTTGGTACTGGAGAAACTTATCAAATAATAAAGCTACTATTAAACTTAGTTTGAAAGGAAATTTTGAAGAAAAATAATAAATTTTATAAATAATTATACAAAACGTTAGAACTAGAAAAGGCCCTCAATTGAGGACCTTTTCTGTTGTTTTTTATCTGGTCGGGGATTGTGTATAGTATTAGAACTGAGATTGAAAGATTTGAATGATATATAAAATTATAATTTCTTATACTTTTATTCAACTAGTTATTTGGTTCATTACCAAGTCTTCAATTTCTCAATCACTGAAATCAAAAATATTAATGTTATCAACTGTATATTTATCTTTAACTGGAATATAATAATTTTTATTATTAGTATTAAATATTATTCATTTAATATTTTTTTTATCACTAAAATATTTTAAAAAATTTATATCATTAAAGGCTATAAAAGGTTTTTCAGGTTTTCATTTAACTAAATAGTAACTAGGTAATACATTTAATTCAATAAAAAATATTATTTCTATTTCTTTATCTTTTCAATATTCCTCAGTAATATTTTTATTATATTCATTAATATTATTATAATGAGTTTCAAAATTAGAATAAATATTTTTCTTTAAATTTTCATAACTTAAATTAGATTTAAATTTGTAATTCTGCGTTGATATATCTTTTGATATTAATTCTTTTTCTATTTTAGAAATTATATTTTCTCTAATTTCTTTACTATATTCAATTTTTAGAGCATTTCATTTTCTATTTTTATTAGAAGAATCTACATAAAAATGTTCAATTCAATATATTTTTACTTCTGATATTCAGATTAAATCAGGTCAAAGGTGATCATATTTTAAATAATCAAAATTAGTTAAATTATCAATCCATTCTCATCCTCATATATATAATTGAATTCAATTTTTTAAAGAATTATAAATTAATTGTCCATCTTTATTTATCATATCTCTTACATTAACAAGTAATATATTTATTATATCAAAAAAAACACCTAATTAAAGGTGTTTTATTTTCATTTTTTAATGGTCGGGGATGATACATGACATTAGAACTAGCTTGGAAGAATATAATGAATATATTAATATTTCTATTTTAAAGTAATAAACTATATATTATGAAAAGAAAATTAAGAGATAAGTTTAATGTTACAGTAAAATATAAGGAAGTACCTCAAGAAGAATATGAATTTGCAATTTGAAAATGCATTGAATTACTATTAGATAAAGTAGTGAAAAGAGAAATAAATAAGTAAAAAAACTTATATTACTACATACCCACTACATAGTATTTATTCCTTAATTATAGCCACTTATGGATGGCTATTTGTAAATATTTATACTTTCTATTACAAAGTTACTACATACTTTATGCCCACCATGGAATATATTCTTTTGATTTTTCAGATGATTTAATTTTTCATTTTTTTAATGTATGTGCAATAATTTTTGATGCAGCTGGATAATTACTTTCAGGAATATTAAATCTTGTTCTTAATGTTTTATTTGTCATTTTTTCTTCTCATGATAAATATTGTAAAACACAATGTTGGTAACAGGCTCTTACTTTATCATCTTGAGACATAGATTTTAAATCTTTTGGAGCATATAATATTATTTTTGTAAATTCATCATATGTTTCAAATTTTGGTGCAGGTAATTGAAATAATTCTATATTTATTAGGGCTCTATCAACTCATGAACCACTTTCTTCACAGAAACCAAATCTTCTCATTAAACTTGCAAGGTCTTCATTTCTAGACCTTGGAGGATGGTCAATAAATCTATCTGTATCAATTAATGGTATTCAAGGATTTGTTATTTCTATTCTATTTGAGAAAATTTCTATTATAGGTCATGTTCAAGTTATAGAAAAATCTTGATGAATAATAGCATTAGCTATAAACTCTCTTAAAGCTACCTCAGGGTACATATTAGTTTCAACTCTTAAAGCTTTAGTTATTTCTTCATTATTTCCTATTTGAGTAACAATATATTCTATTAATCATTGAAATCATACAGCATATCATTTTTTTCATTCTATATCATTCTTTCTTTTAACTTTATTATTTCCATGATATGTAATTACTCTTATTGATTTTCTTTTAAGTATTTCAAAATTATCTAAATTTTTTGCAAATAGTATAGCTCATAGTATTGTTATACTATAAACTCAATCATTTTCAGATTTAACTAAATTATCTTGTTCCATTTTTTCAAGAAATTTAGATGTTTCTGTAGGAATATCTTGTTTTGATAGAGTAAAATATTTATCATAATCTAATAATTTAAGCACTTCATCTATTCATAAGTTTGAACCTGCAATTCATTTTTCAAAATTTTTATTTTTATTATTATTCCATATTTTTCTTTCTAATTCAGGATGATTCTGTAATTTAGTAGTTGATTCTCAAATTCTTATATAGGGTATTCAATCAAATTCTACTGGTTTATCTATTGCTGAGGATATTTCTAATATTACTATATCTTTTCAATTAATATTTTCTTCATAAAATTCTATATGTGTTTTAGGTGTAATTTTTTGAGATAACCATATTTTTAAATCTTGATTTCATATTCTTAATTCATTTGGCTTGAATTTAGTTCAAACTATTTCTTTATTATCACTTATTCAGAAAAGTATATATCAAAAATCTTTTCATTTTAAAAGACCTACATTTGCTATAGCAGATATATTTTTTCAATCCCTTATTTTATCAAAGTTTTCTTTAAATTCTACATAAGACTCTCATTCCTCTATTTGAATCAAAAAATTAAATAGAGCTGTTATATCTTTCATATTATATTATTTAGTAATAATTTTATGAATTATATTGTTTTTTTATATTTTTTCTAGTTATAAAGAAAAAAGGACTTTTAATAGTCCTTTTTGTAATATCAATTTATTCACATATTCAAAGTAATTGACCTACTTCATCACATCAAACTTCAGTATTAGGTATTTCTTTAGCTATTAATTCAATAAAATATTCAAAAATAAATAATTTATTCTTATCCTTTATTTTTTCTTTTTTTTCAGATATTTTTTCTAATAATCAAGTATAAATTTTTATTCTTTTTTCTTGAGAATATCAACTGTATTTCCTTTTAATTTTATTAAAAATTCTATCTAATTGTTTTTTAAGGGTTTCTTCGTATTTAGCAGTTTATTTTTTATTATAGTGTTTTCATAAAATATCTAAATATTTTTTAGCATTAATTTGTTTATTTCATACGGAATTTTTTTCAAGACTTAAATATAAGGCATTATTTATTAAATAATTTTGCATGTAAAAATATTAAGAGGTCTTCAAGCTTTGATAGAATATATGAATGTATTGATGAATATCATCCTTAAATAATTGATTATATAATCAATCCATATGCAATAAAAAACAGCTTCAGTATATTACTAAAGCTGTTTTTGTATTTCTGTTATTTTAGAATGGTCGACCATCGTGCACAAAGTCAGAACTGAGGTATTGGATTTTTAAAAGCTATTTAATATCTAATAAGATAGAAATACTCAGGATATAGAATATCTTGCATACATTTTTAACATATGATATCATAGTATCATATGTTAAAAATTAATTATTTCCCATGGAATATCCACATTATCTTCAAGATTCTCCAGATTATTATATAGAGTGATGAACTGAAATTTGATACAATAAAGATATTTTTCAAGAAAAAGTAGAAAATTTATTACAATTAACATGAAAATTTGAATTACCTCAGTTTTGAAGTTGAACATATTTATTTAAATTATGAGGCAAAGTAATTTGATATATTTGACTAAATGAATATGAAGAATTAGGCTTGGCTGATATAAATGAAATAAAACTCCATGATGGGAGATTTCAAGATGAAATATTTAATAATAAAGGACTTAATTTTCAATGAAAATGATATGCTAAAATACTATATTTAATGGCTGCTATTGAATTAATGAAAAAATGAATGATATTGTCATCAAGTAGCTTTTACCTCATATCAAATGAAGCAAAGTATGTTTGGAATTCATTAGTTGATAGTTGATTTGCTAAGATCCATGGAGATCAATTCAGAATTATTCCTGAAAGATTAGAATCATTACAGAAAATATAATCTATCAAAAAAACCACATATAATAAAATATATGTGGTTTTTCTTCATTTTTATCTGGTCGGCTATAGTGGAAAAGATTAGAACTGAAGTAGGGAAGATAAATAACATTTAATATAAAAGTATAATAAAGAGTCTCCTTTCATTTTATCCTTATTTTAAAACAATATAGACATATTATAATTAATATTAATTTGACTTTCTTATTAAAAAGTAGTAGTATATGGGTACCTAATAAATAATTTTTCTATTATGTTCTTAGAAAAAAAAGATTCTGGATTGTTTTTAGCTAAAAAAGCCTTTTGAAAAAAATTTTTAGTGAAAATAAATTGAAACAAAATTACAAAAGAAAATGTAGTTCAGCTTACCGAAAAAGAATGTAAGTTTATTTTTGATTCTCAATATTATCAGATATTTTCTGTAAATATGTATAATGAAGATTTATTAAAAGATGTTATTTTAAAATCAAAATTACTATCAAATTATGTGGATATTCAAAGTTTTGTATGAAATACTATAATTATAGCAGATGATATAGTGATTGATAGATCAAGTGATTTGGAATGATGGAATAAGTATATTTTCCCTAAAAAATTTATATATAATTCAAATAATATAGAGGGGAGTAGAATACCAGAAGAAGAAGTAGAAAAAATTATAACAAATAAAAAATATAGATATAAAGTAAAAAATGAAATACAAGAAGTAGAGAATTCTATAAAATCTTGGAACTTTATACAAGATAAATTCCTATTTAATGAAGCAAATATTAAAAAATTATACCATATACTTACAAAGAATCTCTTACAAGAAACAGGAGAAAAATATCCAAGAGGTTTTAAAAAAGTAGCAAATGTAGTAAACAATAATATAACTACAGCTCCAAAATATGTATCTATCGAAATCAATGCTCTTATTCAACAATACAAAACTAGTAAAGGTGAAATATTTCCTTTGCAAGCAGCATTTGATTTTCACTTGAAGTATGAACAAATTCATCCATTTGAGAATGGAAATGGGAGAACTGGAAGATTTATTATGAACAAAATATTGTTACAAAATACGTTCTTTCCAATGATTGTATTTACAGAAAACAAACAAGCATATTTTAATGCTATTGCTTCATGTAAATCATGAAATAAGAAAAAATATTATAAATTTATGTTAGAACAGTATAAAAAAACTCTGGACCAAATATAATTTCCATCAAAAAAACCACAATAAATTATTTATTGTGGTTTTTCTTTTAATTTTATTATGGTCGGAAATGCAGGACTTGAACCTGCAACCCCGCGCTCCCAAAGCGCGTGCGCTACCAATTGCGCCAATTTCCGCTAGAAATGGTGGGTATACCTGGAGTTGAACCAGGGACCTCACGATTATCAGTCGTGCGCTCTAACCAACTGAGCTATACACCCGAGAAGTTTGATTTTGAAATGGAGCGGGCAATGAGACTCGAACTCACAACCCTCTGCTTGGAAGGCAGATGCTATAGCCAATTGAGCTATGCCCGCATATGTATTTCCAAACTGCTGAGATATCTTATTAATATACGATTATATGTCAAAATCTTTTTTGAGTTTTTATTATTTATTTTTTCACAAGGCTTGTTTCCCAGCTATCATAACATTGAGCATTAGAATTGCCACAGTAAGAGTACCCACTCCACCTGGCACCGGA
>JAWUYB010000013.1:0-13938 GCA_034111025.1 Candidatus Altimarinota bacterium
GAATTAGCACTTATGTCTTTAGCATCTCATAAAATTGATGCACTTATTAAAGAATGAAAATTAGGGTCTGTATCTCTCAAAAAAATCAAAGAAAATAACGATAGATTACTTATTACCATTTTAATAGGGAATAATCTAGTAAATACCTATACAGCAGCATTAGCTACTACTATTGCAATTTGAATTGCAAGTAATAGTTCTATGGGAATGGATCAAACTGTAGCTGTATGAATCGCTACCTGAATAGTTACTTTCCTATTACTTATGTTTGGTGAAATAATTCCAAAAAGTTTTGCTATAAAAAATGCTGTTTCTATTGCATTATTTGTTGCACCTATTTATAAATTTTTAATGTTTATATTATTTCCTGTTATATTTGTTATAGAAGGAATAATTAAATTATTTTCAAAAAAAGAGGTCTCTGAACAAATTACAGATCAAGAAATTGAAAGTTTTCTTGATATGGGGAAAAATTCCGGAACATTAGAAGACGCAGAACATCAAAAGATCAAGAACTTACTCGAATTTTGAGATATTCTTGTAGAAGAAATCATGACTCCAAGAGTAAAGATAGAAGCTCTTTCTCATGATAAAACAGTAGAAGAAGCTATCAATTACTATTTATCTCACACTCATAGTAGAATTCCAGTATATAATGATACTATAGATAAAATTGATCATTTCTTTACAATTAGAGATTTATTGAAACAAGATAAAAGCAGACAAATATCAGAGTTAAATCTACCAGAAGTAATAAAAATTCCATTAAATCAACATATCGATACACTTTTCGAACATTTCCAAAGTTCTCATAAACACATGGCAATTGCTATTGATGAATATGGTGGAGTAGCTGGTTTAATCACTCTTGAAGATATTATAGAAGAAGTATTTTGAGAAATCAGAGATGAAACAGATAAAGAAGTTGATGAAATTAAAAATATTTGAAATAATACATTTGTAGCAGAATCTACAGTGTTATTAGAAGATATTCTAGATGAATATCATTTAGAATTAGGTGATTTTAATGATGATTTATCAGAATTTTCAGGAGACACTTTAGGATATATGATAACTCATAAGTTAGAAAGATTTCCAGAAAATGAAGAAATCATTTCTTTCAAATTCAAAAAAAATATCGATGGCTCAAAATGAAAATTAGAATGTAAAATTCTTAGAATTCATGATGCAAAAATAGGGAAAGTAGAAGTAAAATTAGTAAATAAAGAAAAAACAGAAACTCAATAAGTTTCTGTTTTTTTTATCTTATCTTATCAGATATTTCTTTCCTCACATCTCAATTATGAAATTTGAGCATGTCATCATTTATTATAATTCCGTAGGGTTTTCATATTTTTTCATAATGTCAGAGAGTTTTTGGGAGGAATATCTTTTTAAATAAACTATCTAAAATATCTCATATTTTTGAAAAATTATTTCTTTCAGATATTCTTTTAGAATATTGTATATATTGTTTATTTTCTTGTATTTTTTCTGGAAATTTTGAAAGATTTACCCAAGTTTTATTTGCTTCTAAAAAGTCTGAATAAGTGTTATTTATATTTAAAATTGGTTTAAAATAAAGAACCCAAAAATATAAATATATATCATTTGATATTTTAAATCTTCAAAAATCTAGAGCATCAGTTGTAGAAAAGAAACTCAAGCAAAATCTTCCTGCATGGTGTTTTGGAGTTTTTCTGACTCAAAGTATTTGAAAAATAAATGTGATTATTATTCTGACAAACCACATTCTATTTGGAGAAGTTACAATATACAAATCTATATCAGAATCAGCTGTCGCACAGTTCATTGAAATTGAATTTCATACCCCTATCATTCTGAGTCACGGAATCCAAGAAATGTATTTAATATATTTGTATAATTTTTGATAAAAATCTTTTTCTATTTTTCAAGGTTTTTCTTGAATATTAAAAAAATCCTGAAATTTTTCAGTCTGATTTTTTGTTGGTGAATAAAATTGATTTTCTGGATATAATTTCATTTTGGCAAAAACGATTTTTTAGATAAAATGGGTCAAATTTACTATATATATATTCTAATTATTATCAATACTATATGAGATATTTGTGTACAAACTGTCGTTTTATTTATGATGAAGGTGCTGGAGAAGAAAATGTTGCTCATGGTACACGTTTTGAAGAGCTAAGAGATGGTTTTGAATGCCCTGTATGTTGAGAAGGACAAGAAAGCTTTCATGAAATTACAGAGGAGGTAAATCAAATATCTAATAATCCACATGATCATTTAGAAATAGATCATTTTATTGAGACACAGCAAGTTTGAGATAAACTTATAGTGACGATTTGAAATGAAATACACCCAATGTGAGAATCTCATAGGATTACATCAATTTCTCTTTATGATGAATATGAAGATTTAATAGAGGAAAAATTTATGGATTATGATGAAGATCCCATCGTAGAATTCGACTTTGATGACCTAGGAGAATATGAAATCAGATGTAGATGTAGTCTGCATTGAGTGTGGTGAAAAAAGTTTGTCGGATAATTGCTTCATGCTCGTATATATGATATAATTCTTGTAATATTATTCTTTTGTGTCAGATATAATTTCTGCATTGCTTAAGAAAGTAACAAAACATTTATGAAAAACATAGTCTTGGAAGTACTCGTAGACAAGAAAAATCTAAAATGACCTGGTATATTTGAACATATCCTTATCGTATTACATAAGGTTTTTGATGATATTCCAAAAAAGAATATTTTCTGAAAAAAATCTTTTGAACAACCAAATTTTTCTTTAGAAATAACTAAAGTAGGGAATAGGATTCGTTTTTTTATGATTGTTCCAAAAAAATATAAAAATTTTTTAACAAACCAAATCTATGCTCATTATAATGATGTAGAAATATTAGAAGTTTCAGATTATTTAGAAAAAATTCCTGAAGATAAGCTATACGTTTGAAAAGTAGATTTAAAAAAGCATTATCTCTTTTGAGTAAAAAGTTTTACAGACATTCAAGAAGAATGAAGTAAAGATATGGTAGATCCTTATTCTTCTATAACCTCAGCCTTATGAAGAACAGGGAAGTACACACTCAATACTTTTCAAGTTAATTTCACCCCTATTCAGGATACTGAACGGAAAGATGGTGCAGAAAAAATTGCAAAAATTATTAAATCAAAAGCTCCTAATTTTATTAAAAAAATATTATTAAGTAAATATTATATATTTATAAAAATATTATTATTTCCATTTTTATTATTAGGAAAATTTATTTCT
Source organism: Candidatus Altimarinota bacterium (assembly GCA_034111025.1). Taxonomy (GTDB): domain Bacteria; phylum Patescibacteriota; class Gracilibacteria; order BD1-5; family UBA6164; genus CAJXJP01. Next base: position 3,268 of record JAWUYB010000013.1, read on the forward strand.
TTATTTTTTCAAAAATCTGAAGAAGAAGCTGAGACAGAAAATAATGCTAAAGATGATAGTAAAGAAGATAAACCTATAGATTTCTATAAGAATAAAATTATGAAATCTGCATACAGTACAAGTATTCATATTATTCATGCATGAGAAGATCCTGTTGAAGCAAAATCAAGTATTAGAGAAATTCATTCAACTCTCCATGTATTTTCAAATTTTGGATGAAATTCATTTAGCTTTAAATGAATAACTCAAGATAGTGATACTATAGCATGTATCAAAAAAAGATCTATTTGTACGCAATGAAATATCCTGACTACAAATGAATTATCAGGTCTTGTACATTTACCAACTAGTTATGTTAAAACACCTCAAATTAACTGGGTTTCAGCACGTGCATTTGAACCACCTTCACATTTACCAATTATTGATCCAGATTTAAATGATGATATAGTTCCAGAAACAAACTTAACTCCATTATGAAAAACTAATTTCCGTGGAACAAATATGAGTTTTGGTATGTGACCAAGTGATAGAAGAAGACATGTTTATATTATTGGAAAAACTGGTATGGGAAAGTCTACACTGCTTGAAAATATGATAATTGATGATATTCATAAAGGGAGATGAGTAGCTGTGATTGATCCACATGGGGATTTGGCCGAAGCTGTGATTTGACATATTCCAAAGAGTAGAACCAATCAAGTGATAATATTTGATCCGAGTGATACTGACTGGCCAATTGCCTTTAATATGCTTGATAGTGTAAAAGTTGAACATAGACCTCTGGTTGCATCTGGTTTAGTAGGTATATTTAAGAAAATATTTGGTGATTCATGGGGACCAAGATTAGAACATATTTTGAGAAATACAATCTTAGCATTATTAGAATATCCAAATACAACACTTATTTCTATACCTCTTATGCTGACGAGTGATGTTTATAGAAATAAGGTCGTAAATAAAATATCCGATCCTGTAGTAAAGAAATTTTGGACTTGAGAATTTGCAAAAATGGCTCCAAATCAAAAAGTTGAAGCTGCTGGGCCAATTTTGAATAAAGTTGGGCAATTTCTTTCGAGTACTATTTTAAGAAATGTCTTATGACAGCCAAAAAATAGTTTTTCAGTTCGTTGGGCAATGGATAATCAAAAAATTATTATTGTGAATCTTTCAAAAGGGAAGATTTGAGAAGATGCTTCGAGTCTACTTTGAGCGATGATGGTTACAAAATTTCAAATGGATGCCATGAGTAGGGCAGATATAGTTGAAAGTAAGAGGCAGGATTTTTATCTCTATGTAGATGAATTCCAAAACTTTGCAACAGATTCATTTGCTACTATTCTATCAGAAGCGAGAAAATATAAACTCAATCTTGTAATGGCAAATCAGTATATTGATCAAATGCAAGAATCTGTTCGTTGAGCTGTATTTGGGAATGTCTGAAGTTTGGTATCATTTCAAGTTTGATATCATGATGCTAGTATTTTGAAAGAAGTATTTGCTGGTGAAGTATTAGAAGAAGATCTTATGAATTTAAGTAAATATGATATTTACTTAAAACAGCTTATTGATGGGATGCCTTCAAATATTTTTTCCGCAGGAACATTTCCTCCATATTATAAAGATGATGAAATATTTCATGCTCGTTATGATAAAATATTAAAAGTAAGTAGGGAAAAATACTCAAAACCAAGAAAAGAGGTAGAGAGTAGAATTAATAAAACTCTCAATGACCTAGAAAAAGAAGAAGATCAATGGGAAAAGAAAAAAGAAGCTTATAAACAAAAAGAAAAAGACGATAAAGCAAAAAAACGTATAGCGGAAAGAGAAAAGCAAGAAGCTGAACAAGCAAAAAAGAGTAATGGAAATTAATTGTGCTATATCAGTATATAATTTGTAATTACAGAAAAAATGAAACATCTAATTCTATATGTTTTTCATCTAATCACTATTATAAGTCTGTGAAGTTATATTTATTTCGTATATAATATGGCAACTCTCAAGGGATGGAATTCCATTGATTTTATTATACCTAGTAGTATTACTTGAATTTTCTGTATGATATTTTTTATCATTTGATGAATTTATTATAAATTTTTTAGCTGATTAGAAATATGAAATGTATATTTATTCATATATATATTATGAATAATCTTCATTTTAATATCTTATTATATCAGTATGAAAATATAATTTTATTCAAACATTAGATAGATATTAAAAAGCATCATAAAACTATGATGCTTTTTAATATCTTATAAGTTCATATATCCTCTTTAAATAAACAAAAAAACTTGATTTATATATAAATAATATTAGTATTCTGGCAAAAATTTATAATTTTTATCCTCACCTATGGAAGAAGTAAGCTTTATGACACAAACCTTGTCAGTTTTAGTTCTGTTATTTATCTCAAGTTTTGCGTTTATTTTTAGTAAAAAAATAAATTTTCCATATACAGTATTGCTTGTGTTAGTCTGATTATTACTCGTTCCACTCTCACATATTTGAATTTTTTCATTCATAGATGATTTTCAATTAACACCTGATATATTATTTTTTGTATTCCTGCCAGTTTTACTGTTTGAATCAGCTTATAATATTAATTACAGACATATAATTAAGAGTTGGAAAACTATTTGAGCCTTGGCTATATTTGGTTTATTAATTTCTGCTATACTTATTGCATTTGGTTTATTCTTTGTTTTCCCCTTTGTTGGATTAGAAATACCATTTATTATTTGTTTATTATTTTGAGTATTAATTTCAGCAACTGATCCTGTTGCTGTATTATCAATATTTAAGACAATCTGAGCTCCTAGAAAACTAGCTCTTATTTTTGAATGAGAAAGCTTGTTCAACGATGGGACAGCACTAGCTGTATTTTTAGTTATATTAGGTGTTATATTAGAATGAACGGTAGTTACTGGTGAAACTTATCTCATAGGTTTTGGTAAATTCTTATCAATGTTATTCGGTTGAATATTATTCTGAGTCTTAACTTGAGTAATTTTTTCAAAAATAATATGAAAAATCAAAAATAATGAAGAAGTAGAAATTGTTCTTACTATGTTATTAGCACATTTTACTTTTATCCTGGCAGAACTCATTACTCATCATATTCATTTTTTACCAATTTCTGGTGTAATTGCTACAGTTATTGCTAGTATTATCATTTGAAACTATGGAAGATATAAAATCACTCCAAGAGTTGAAGCTCATATGCAAAAATTTTGGGAATTCTTTGCTTTTGTTTCTAATTCTATTGTTTTCATATTACTTGGTTTAATAGTTTCTTCTATTGATGCAGATGTTATACAAATGATTCCAATGATGCTTGTTTCAATTCCTATTGTTATGACCGCAAGAGCAATTAGTGTTTATTTACCAATTGGTATTATAAACTTATTTAAGCTAGAAGATGAAAAAGTGCCAACAAGTTGGCAACATCTCCTTTCTTGGTGAAGTTTAAGATGAGCACTTGCTCTGATGATGGTGTTAATGATTCCTGGAGCAGGTCATGAAGACTTTGTTAAAATGATAGCATTTGAACAAAGTGTAGGGTGGAATTATACATTCCATATAAAAGACTTTCTATTGATTCTTACTATTACAAACATAATGTTTACATTATTTGTAAAAGCTCCTACTATTTCATTTATGATGAAAAGAATGGGAGTAGATAAACTTCATAAATTAGAAAGTTTTGAGCATGAAGAAGGAAGAATTTTAGCAAATTTCAAAATACTAGAAAAACTACATATTTCATACAAAAAAGCATATTTAACACAGTATGAATATGATGATTTAAAAGATACTTATACAAATAAATTATCAGATGCAGTAGCTAGTATGAAAGAAATACTATCATGAAATCAAGCAGAAGCAGATACTCTTATCAGAAGAGCTATTTCACTTCATGCACTTGGGATTGAAAAACAATATTTAAAAGAACTCTTTTTCTATAATGAAATAGATGAAAGGAACTTTAAATATATACTGAGAAAAATTGAAAAACAAATGGAAAGAATCGAAAACGAATCTCCTCAATTAAGAAAATTTTCAAAATGAGATATGGATTATGATATCTTCAGTAAGTTTGCTATAAAAACATTTAGAACATGTTCTTCAGTAGTTGATTGATACATCCGTAATAGAGCAAGAGTAATTATTACTAGAAAAGTTATAAAAGAACTCAGAGCATTAGGAGAAATAGATTTTGGTTTCAATAATGCAATATTTGATGAAGTTATTACATTGTATGCTTCTTTTAATAAAGTTGCAGATGAAAAAAGAATCAAAGTTCTCACAAAAAATAAAACAACTATTATGGCTGTAGAATCTAGATTAGTAAACAAATCATTACTAAGGTTAGAAGAAAAAGTTATAAAAGATTTATACAACAAAGAAATAATTACTCCTAAACTTTACATAAAATTTATGGAAGAAGTAGAAGAAGAAATGTTTCAAGATGTAAAAATTATGAATTAAAACAAAAAAAAGTCTAGAGAACTCTCTAGGTTTTTTTCTTTACAAAGGCTTAAATGCTAATAAAATATAAAAAACTATAAATAAATATATATATGAAAGTATCAAACGTTTCGCTAGCATTTAAAAATAAAGTTATTCTAAAAGACATTAATATAGATATAAATCCTGGGGATTTTGTCTTTTTAATTGGCTATTCATGAAGTGGTAAAACATCAATTATACGTTCATTAATTTGAGATTTTAAACCACTATATGGAGAAATCATATTAGATAATAATCTGGCTCTTTATAAAAATCTTACCGAAGATACTTTATTAGAATATAGAAGAAATATTTGAGTAATATTCCAAGATTATAAACTATTAGAATCAAAAAAAGTCTATGAAAATGTAGCATTTGCTATGGAAGTATGTGGTTATTCTGATGAGGTAATTCGTAAAAAAGTTCCTGAAGCTTTAGAACAAGTTGGACTTCTTATTAAAAAAGATAAATTTGTTTATGAGTTATCAGGATGAGAAAAACAAAGAATTGCTATAGCAAGAGCTTTAGTTCATAACCCAGATATTATTATTTGAGATGAACCTACAGGAAATCTAGACCCTGAAACGGCTATGGAGATTATGAATATTTTTCTAGATTTAAATTCAGAATGAAAAACAATAATACTAGCAACTCACGATTCTCATGTAGTTGATAAATTAAATAAAAGAGTGATAGCATTCAAAGATAAAACTATCTTGTATGATGAAGAAAATTGAAAATATAAAATATAAAAAAACCTCTAATTATAGAGTTTTTTTTAATATCTAGTATTTATTACTTGTTTGACTTTATTATAAGATGACCTAGCTTTTCTATAGTTATCCAAGATTTGTCCATCAACATCTGCATAATTTGGATCTAATTCTTTATATTTCATATGAGTAAAGATTTGATTTGTATAATAAACAAAGTTTTTTTGAGCTCTTACAATACCTTGAGTTTGATAGTTTGTAAATCTTCCTTGTCTATAGTACATGATGATTTCTTCTTTAATATTATCATTCGCTTTTTGAAATTCACTATGCATATTGTTGAGGTTTTTATCAAAAAAATACATTTGATCTAAATAAGCAAGTTGTAAATCATATTCTTCAACTCAATAATTTAAGTCTAAAATTCTTTCGAAAATAGGTTCATCACTTGCAAAAACAGGAGATTGTATTGAAATAATTGAAATTAGAACTATAATACTTGTAATAATTTTTTTCATGTTTTTTTATGAGAAAATATATATATAACTAAGATAGTTTATAATCAATTAAATAAAAATGTCAAATAAGTTTTATGATACTCTATGAGTTGATAAAGGTGCGAATGCTGAAGAAATAAAAAAAGCTTATAGAAAACAAGCAATGAAATATCATCCTGATAGAAATAAAGGTGATACTACAGCTGAAACAAAGTTTAAAGAAGTAAATGAAGCTTATACTACTTTGTCTGACCCACAAAAGAAACAACAATATGACACATTTGGTTCAGCAGGATGAGCAGCGGGATGAAGTCCTTTTGGTGGATGATGAGCTGGATGATTTGGTTGATTTGAAGATATATTTTCACAATTTGGATGAGCTGGATGAAGACAACAACAGCAACAATCATCTAACTTTGACTTTGGAGATATGTTTGGAAACAGTTGATTTGGATGATCTCAACAAACTCAAAAAAAAGAAGAACCTATAAGCCTTGATTTTGAAAAAACATATGAAGTACCTATCTTTGATATGATACTTGGATGTAAAATAGAGGTAAAAGGTGTATACGGACAAACTGCAAAACTAAAAATACCAGCGAATACAAAACCTGGTGCAAAATTTAGAGTAAAAGATTTCTGAAAATCAGAAGGTTCTAAAAAATGAAATCTAATCATAAAAATAGATGCAAGAATGCCAAAGCATATATCAGAAGTTGATGTACATATGTTAGAAAGAATCAGTGAAAATATTGGGTATTAAAATAATCATAACTATAAAATCATGAAAAAATCATATTTTTGAGCTATTTTACTGTGTATAATAAGTATTCTAATATACTCTTTTTATATTGAAAAAAATAGTATAGAAGTAACTCCTGATAATATAATAACTCAATGAGTTGATAAAGTTATTCATGAATCAAAACCTCCTGTGTTTAATCAAATAGGTCTGAACTCTGATCATCAATATGATAAAAATTATTTTGCTTTCATTTGAGGATCAGTAATTGATATCAATAATGATGGGAAAGATGAATTTTTTATTACAGGTTGAGCAAATCAAAAAGATAGCTTTATTAAATATGAGGAATCTAAACTTATAAATTTTATTAATGATACTTGAATTGATAATACACAAGCGAGTTATTGAAGTACTAGTATAGATTATGATAATAATGGTTTTATAGATTTATTTGTAGCAAGAGAGGATTGAGTATATTTATATCTTAATAACTGAACTAAATTTATTGAACAAAAAATATCGATAGATTTAGAAAAGAATTCTGTTCCTGTTGATATAAGTATTACTGATTTTGATAAAGATGGTGATTTAGATCTCTATATTTCTACTTTTATCTCAGCGAGAGTTTTCAAGAGTGCTATGTTTAATAATTCAAAAAATACAACAAATAATCTGTTACTCAGAAATGATGGTGAAAATAATTTTTCTGAAGTTTCAGAAGAACTTGGGCTTACTTTAAATCAAAATACATTTACCTCTGCATTTGTAGATTTAAATAATGACGGATGGGAAGACTTAGTTGTATCTCCTAATACAGACCAGATTAAAATATATAGAAATAATAAATGAACTTTCGAACTTATTCAAAATTTGAGTAATTATGGATTCTGGATGTGATTGGCTATTTCTGACATCGATAATGATGGAGATTTAGACTTATTTTTTAGTAATACTGGGGAGAGTATTCCTAATAATTTATTAGAATGAGATTCTAATAAATCACAAGAAGTAACTTCAAATTATTTAATATTGGAAAATAATTGAAACTTTGATTTTAAAAATATTAGTTCTGATATATTGAAATCTCAGCCTTGATTTTGATGGGGGATAATACCTGTAGATTATAATTTAGATAATATTACTGAGTTTTTGATACATCAAAATTATATTAAATGGCCTCTACATAAATTAAAAAAATTAAGCTGAGAATTAATAAATATTTCTAGTAAAAATTTAATATCAGACTATAACATAGAAAATAAAAATTATGGGTTTTCATCTTTGGTATGAGATATAAATAATGATGGATTGGATGATTTAATATATCTAAATATCGATTGATGAGCAAGAGCTTTTATAAGAAATACTGATAATAATAATCAGTATTTAAAAATATTGTTAGATAAAAATCTAAATACTTTATGAGTAATCGCAAGTCTAGAATTAGATAATTGAGAGGTTTTAAAAAAAGCTTTTGTATCAAAGCAAGGTATAATGACGGATCAATCTTCATCAATTGTGTTTTGATTAAACTGACAAATATTTAATAAATGAAATCTAGAATTAAAATATTTAAATTGAGAAATAGAAACATTTATAATAGATGCAGATAAAAAAATATTAAATATAAGAAATTAGAAAAATATATAGTAGTCTCATTCTTCTTATGACTAGTATATCTCTTTTTATTATTTTCCAATAATTGCGTTTCATTTCTGAAATTGGGTTATTTAAAGGAGATTTAAAATGAGAAGTGTACTCAAATTTTTGAAAAATCCACCTGCTTTTTTAAAGCAAAAGAAACAACAAAAATTAGAGCAAAGTTTAGCTCAATTACAGAAAAGTTTGAAACATCAAATTTCTTGTGCAGTACTTTACCAAATGCAACAATTTTCTTTTTCTATTATGGAAAAAGATAATTCTATTTCTACAAATATACCTAAAGATTTTTTAGTACTAAAGTATATTGAAAATGCGGATTTGATTGTAGGTTCATGTAATAACCAAGAAGCAGTATTTGTTTTATTTCAAAATATGAAACCAGTTGCATCTATTGCAATTAATAGAACTAAAAATAAATTTACTGCCATTGAAAATGAGTGGTTTAAACTTGCTGAACTAAGCGGAGAGAGACTTATGAATGCACAATGTTATTCATGAGCCATAAAACAAAATGACTTAGAGGAATGCCTTTAAGTCTTTTTTTATCTCTTCTGGTATTTTTCAAAGTTTAAAAATTTCAGATATTGATTTATTATGAATATAGATTAATAGTTTGTTTATTGTTTGATTTTGATCTTCATAGGGAAGATTTCAAAATATATAGAGTAGTTTTAATTTTGCTAATAACAGCTTATCTGCTGTGATATTTTCATAATTATGAATAACTTCAATAATATCGATGATACCATATGCTTGAACTCATTCGGGAGTATTTTGATGAATAAGAGCTAATAATTCAAGATAATTTTGTAGAACATCAAAACTCTTGTTTGTTGGAGAAAAATCAGAAAGTATTTTAATATTTCTCATTTTATGTACTTTTTTTCATTCTTTTGTTTCAATTTCAAATTGTATAAGATATCCAATATCTAGGCTCTTTTCAGTTTTTGAAAATTTCTTCTGACACATTATTTTCCCATATTCTTGCGTAAAGATAGTATAAAGAAAATCTTTTTCATTTACTTTGTGTATTTTGAGGATGATTCAACTACTTTTAAATATCAGCATAGTGAAATAATTACACAATAAAATATTGAATTATTAGAAATCTAGCTATAATGTAGTTAAATATTTCTAATATTCAATAAATATGTCAGAAAACATTCAAAATCTAGGAGAACAAACAGATATTTTGATTCTTTCACTTTTGGACCTACATGCAGAAGAAGTTACAGTAGATACTACTGATTTTCTTGATTTATTAAAACATTCTCTTTCTTTAAACACTATGGAAAAAAAGAGAGTTATTGATGCTGCTGAAACTTTATCACAATTTCAATTTGATGAATTAACAAAAGTATTTGTTGAAGAAAGAGGGAAATTTAGAGAGCTTGCTCAAGAACATCCTGAAGATATTAAAAAATTGTTAGTAAAACAACAAAATGAATGGAATGAACTCGGAGAAATCTATCAAAGAGAACAAGTTCAAAAAAGCCAACAATCAGAAGAAGCTGATCAAATAGATGATATTAAAGCCGGTTTAGGTTTATAAAAATAATTAAAGTAAAAATAGAGATGATTTATAATTTTTGTGCATTTGTAGAAGCTCCAAAGAGAGTAGATATGTATTTATCTGCTCTTTTTGAGGACTTTTCTAGAAGTTACGTTCAAAAGCTCATTGATAGATGACAAGTTACTCTCAATGGAGAAACATTTTATAAAAATGTTAAATTAAAAAATAGAGATGAAATTAAAATAACAATTATTTTAGAATCAACACTCGTAGTAGCAGAAGATATGAATCTAGATGTTATATTTGAAGATAAAGAACTAATCTTACTCAACAAAGAACCATGAATAAATGTTCATCCAGTACCAGGTGAATGATGAAATTCTAATACTCTTGTCAATGGGATCCTACATCATTGTAAAGAAAACCTTCCTAATATTGGTTGAGTAGAAAGACCTGGAATCGTTCATCGACTCGATAAAGATACTTCAGGAGCTATCATGATAGCAAAGACTGACAAGATGATGAGTTATCTTTCAGAAACAATCAAAGAAAGAAAAATAGATAAATATTATATAGCGGTAGTATCTGGGAAAGTAAAAAATCCTGAATTCAAAATAGAGAGTTATATGGGGAGAGATAAAAACGACAGAAAAAGAATGACAACTCTTGATCCAGTAAATCCTAAAATAGCAATCACTCACGGGAAAGTAATAGAATTTATTGATAATGAATATACTATTCTAAAGATCAGAATTGAAACAGGTAGAACTCACCAAATCAGAGTCCATCTTGCATCAATTGGTTATGCAATACTAGGAGATAAAGTCTATGGGAACCCTAGAGTAAACACTAGAGTAAACACTATGTACCAACTCGGTCGTCAAGCACTTCACGCTTATGAACTAGAGTTTGACCTTTACGGAGAAAAAAGAAAATTCACAGCTCCATTAAAAGAAGATATGACGAGATTAATCTGAGAACATATTGATCTCATATAAAAAGTATACAGAAATGTATGCTTTTTTTGATTTT
>JAWUYB010000014.1:0-31472 GCA_034111025.1 Candidatus Altimarinota bacterium
CTATTGCTGTAATTGCTGCTGGAGATGCTGTAATTGCAATTACTAGTGATTCTATCGGTAACGATGATGAAACATATAGAATTGAAGCAACTGCTGAAGCTAGTTATAGATTAGTTAAAGAAGGTGTTCAATACTCTGTTAACTCAGTTGGAACATTCTCAACTAAACTAGAAAATACTTTATCTGTTGGACAATATGCTGAATCTAATTAATTCACTATTTCCAAATAATAGAATATAATCTATCATTTAGAGAAAAATACCCTTTTCAAAAGAAAGGGGTATTTTTTTTGTGTAAAAATCTGCTTGTAGTTTTGTAAATATAGTTATACTTTAGAGACTTATATTATATATACAAGACATATGAAGATATTGATGAAAATGCTAGTGATACTATTGGGTTTTTTTATTTTGATGATACCAGTATTCTGAGAAAATAATATATCACAAAAGGTATGAGAACTAAAAAACTGAGATACATATATCGAAATCATAGATAGATTTATTGAACAAAATAAAACTGATGAACAAAGACTGATAACGGTACAAGAAAAACTTCAAGTTATTCTAGAGAACTTTGAACAAAATAAATATATATCTATATTTGAATATTTGAATCAACAGATTTCTGTTATACTTCAACTACAATCTATATGAGAAGATATAGATAATATAATAGATGAAGTGATTATTGATGAAGTAACTATAGAAAAAAATAATTCATCAGTAGATAATATAATATTATTTCCTGGTTTTGATAATTTATATAATGATCAAGATAAAAATATACTCGGAGGAACTGAAGTAGAAATATATAGTGCAGATATAAATGCTCGATTAGAAGAGATAGAAATATGAAAAGTAATCATATATATAAATACAACAAATCCTGCTTGACTAAAAAATAGTATAGACGATGCAAAACTCTATTTGGAGTGAAGTATGTTAGATGAGAGTAGTTGATGAAAAATCGATGTAATAAGTGCATCACAAATAAAAATAGAGTTTAGTAATATGAAAGACTTTATTCTGACAAGAAATAAAAGAGAATACAGAATAGCTCTCAAAACTCATAACATATGACAAGACTACTTAGGAGAAATAGTTGATAACTTTTATGTGACGAGAGTCTGATTTGATGATATAAAATGACTCACAACATGAGATAGTCTTTCTGAGATTTCATTTACTCAAAAATGAGCAAATAATAGTGTATTACCTATTGAGCTAATAATTAATCAAAATAATTATTCATGAATAAATAGTGTAGAATTTAATATATTATGAAATTTTTGAAATAATTTAGCTTATCAAAGTTGAAATAATAAGTCTGTTAATATAGAAGAATTAAGATTTAGACCTTATTGATCTCAATATTTAGATGAATATAGTTATGAGTTAATTAATAGAGATTTTCCTGAACAAAGTGTTGTTGGAGTCTATAGTAATTGATTTCTCACTTTTGAAGTTTCAGATTTAGGAGAAAATGCAAGAACTATTACTGACTCTAAAAACTGAGAAGATTTTGAGATAAGTATGACTCATCCAATAAGAAAAGATAATATTAATTTGAATCTTCAAAGAGATTGAATACTATTTACAATAAGTAATCATCTATGACCAATAACTACTAGGTTTGAAAAAACTATAGACTTAGAATCTAATAATAATTAATTAATATAGCTATATGAAAAAAATATTTATAACTGCATGTATCTCATTACTTTTAGTGTCTTGTACTCCACCTAAAACTATTGAAATAACACAAGAATACTTTGATGCTCAATATACACAGGAAGATAGAAGTATTAATTTGGAAGATAAAAATATTAAAGGGTTTATTAGTTTAAATGAATTCAAAAGTGATATAGAAATAAATAATATTTATTTATCAAATAATAAAATCGATATAATAAATGTATCAGACTTTGATAAACTATGAAAACTTAGTATAGCTAATAATAATATAAGATTTATTACTGATTTAGATTTACCAGATAAAATTCGTCATTTAGATATTTCAAATAACAAAATAAATTCATTAGAATGATTAGAAGTATATACTCAAATGAAAACATTAAACATATCTAATAATAATCTAACTGATGAAGATTTAAAAAATATTTCTAAATTTCAAAAATTAATATTTTTAAAAATAGATTGAAATAATTTTTCTCCAGAAGTAGTAAATAAAATCAATATCTTAAACTCTAGATTTTTAACTGTAAACCAAGACCCATTTGAAAAAAACACTCTTAACTAGAGTGTTTTTTATTTATCTAACAACTAGACCGGTCCAATATTTGCATTTTGATTCAGTTTATCATATACTAGTATTAATACTTTTTAATAACTCACTTATGTGAAATGCAAGAGTAGAGTTTTTAGAAAACTCTTATTATCATATATTTAATACAAGCTTTACAAAGCAAGAGCTTTTTCATAATGATGAAGAATTGAATAAATTTTATGAACTGATTATAAAATACCTTGAATTGTATCCAAGTATAAAACTTGTTTCATATTCTCTTGTGCCACATCATTTTCATATTGTTATTAAAAATATTGATACAGGATATAATTTATCTGAGTTCATGAGAAAAATACAAGTTTCATATGCAACTTGGTATAAAAAAAGATATCCATCAGAATTTAAACATCCAGTTTTTCTATGAAGATTTCAATCATTAAGAATTGTAGATAAAGACTTCTTATATAAAACTTTATCATTTGTGAATTATTTACCTCTAAAATATAAGCTCTGTAATGAAATTTGAGAATATTTATATACTTCCTATCATAAATTATCTAAAAATTGATCTCAGCCTTATTTAAAAGAAATAGTGACTCATTTTGAAGAATTAGAATCAAAATTAAAGAAAATGAATGATTAGTTTTATTACAGAAGTTAAAAACTATAAAATACTATCATTATAAATGGAATAAAAAACAGAATGAAATAATATTTCATTCTGTTTTTTTATTCTATTTATTTGAAATTATATAATATCAATAATTTCAATTTCAAAAGTAAGAGTTTTTCCAGATAATGCATGATTAGTATCAACTATAATATCTTCACCTTTTACTTCTTTTATTTTGAATATCCCAAATTGAGTAGGGAGTTCATTTCAAGCTTCTAATTTAATACCAGCTTTCTCAAAACTTGCTAAATCTTTTTTAGCCATAGTTTGTGTTTTTTCTTCATCATATTCACCATATGCATCACTTGGTTTTAAAACAAGAGTTTTAGTAGCACCTATTTTCATACCAACTACTCAAGCATCAAAACCAGGAATCATTTGTCCAGCTCCTACAGTAAAGTTAAGTGTTTCACCTCTATCATGAGAAGAATCAAATTTAGATCCATCTTCTAAGGTTCCAGTATAATGAACAGCTATATTATCATCTTTTTTGATAGCTTTATTACTATTATCTATAATTTCCTTAGTATTTTCTTTATTAACTTTTGCAATTTCAGCTTCTAAATCAAATGTATAATCTTTTAGAGATCAGTTTTTATATTCTTTTACATCAACTGAAATCATTTTTACTTCTTTTTCAGGTTTATCAGATCTATCAGTTTTTACTTTGATAATTTTATCTACATTATCTAATCCTTCTACAACTTGACCAAATACAGCATGTTTATTATTTAGGAAACCATTATCTACTTGGTTGATAAAAAATTGACTTCAATTTGTATTTGGACCTGAATTAGCCATTGATAGAGAATAAGGTATATTTTTTAAGTCAGAATTAAATTCATCATCAAATTTTTCTCAATAAATAGACTCTCCTCACATACCGGTCCCAGTTGGATCTCCACCTTGAATCATAAATGATTTTATGATTCTATGGAAAATTATACCATTATAGTATCATTTTTGAGCTAGTCCCATAAAATTTAGACTTGTTTTTGGAACTTGTTCTCTAAACATTTTAACAGTTATTGTACCATTAGTTGTTTTAATTACTACTGCTATATCTCAATTTTCTAATTTACTTGTTTGATTAAAAGTCATCGATTATTTTTAGTTTACAAAATATTTTAGTTCTATTTCAAAGTTTAGGTTTTTACCAGCTAATGGATGATTTGCATCAATAACTACGTCTGTTTCTGTTACTGATATTATCATAATTTCACCTTGAGGAGTAGGTAATACGTTTCAAGCTTCTAATTTGATACCAGCATCTATAAATGTTTGTAACTCTGACATAGGGACATTTTGAGTAATAGTTTCATCATGTTCTCAGTATCATTCACTTGGTGATAATGTTACTGTTTTTTTATCTCAAATTTTCATACCTTTTATAGCATTACTAAAACCTGGTATTATTCATTCTTGATCAATTGTAAAATCAAAACTTGTATCAGAATCAAAATTACTATCTATTTGAGTTCCATCTTCGAGAGTAAGATTATATTTTACTCATACCAAGTCTCAACTTTTAGCGACCTTACTATTGATTTCTAGTTCTTTTTTTTCAGAAATTTCTTTATTTTTTAGTATAGCGTCTTGTTTTGATTGTTCTAAATCTTCAATTATATAAGTTTCTAATTTTCCATTTATATCTTTATATAATTCAATATCTTGAATAATCACCGTATCGTTTGGTTTCCCTGTAGCAGGATTTCAAGGTACAAGAGCAATCTTTTCAACTACATCCATACCTTCTATAACTAAACCAAACACTGCATGTTTAGAGCTAAGAGGAGACTTATTATAATCTAAGTTTGTATTATTTCATTGATTAATGAAAAATTGACTTCCGTTCGTATTAGGACCAGAGTTAGCCATAGAAATTGTTCATGGAGTATTGCTTAATGTAGAATCAAATTCATCATCAAATTTATCTCAGTATATTGATTTTCATCATTGACCTGTACCAAGTGGATCTCCTCACTGAATCATAAAACCATTTATAATTCTATGAAAAGTAACTCAATCATAATAATTATTTTGAGCATGAATAATAAAGTTTGCTACTGTTTTAGGAACTTTATCAGGATATAACTCTAGAGTTATATCTCAGTGAGAAGTTATCATTTTAGCTATAATAACATTCTCAATTTTTTCAGAACTACTTACTTGAGATTCTTCTTTAATATTTTCTTCATTTCATGTATTATTTACTGATTTATCATCAGATTTATTTTCAGTTTTGTTTGTAATAATTTCATTTTCTCCTGGAGTAGATTCTATATCATTATTAACAACTTTCCCACAACTTGTTAACAATAATGTTAAAAGAAGTAGTATTGATAAATTTTTCATATATATATAATTTAAAAATTAGTATTAAGAGTATAGTTTTTATGCCTTTTTTTTCAACTTTATCTTTTTTTTCTCAGTTATTTTTTTTCAAGAAAATATTCACTTAAGATAAGTTAAAAAATCGTATTCATTTTTGAATTTTTTAACGGAAGCTCTTATTCTATAGAGCTTATTTACTTCAAATTTCACTTCATGGTCGAGCTTCAAAAATGATTTTAATTCATCTAGTGTTATGTCTTGGGTAAATTCTATTTGGTAATTAATTCATAACTTTCTAATAGAAATTATCTTATATTCTGGAGCCTTTAATTTTATCTCTAATAAATCAAAAAAGTTTTGAGTTTCTAAAGATACATTTGGGTTTATTTCTTTAAAGTCGCTAATAATATTTTCTAAATCTTCTCTCTCCTCAAGACTTTCAATTTCTCTGTAAAAATTTATTTTATCAAGTTCTGAATGAAATAAATTATTATCAATAAATGCAGATATTTGAAGATCAATACTAGTATTTATATTTTGTTTTTGATAAGATAATTCTTTATTTTTATCGGTATTTTCTATATTTAGACCGGTCCTCTTTATTTCTTCTATTTTATTTTCTAGCATTTCTAGATAAAGATTTATTCAAATTTCTGCTTGTTGACCACTTTGTTTTATACCGAGTATATCTCATCATCATCTTATTTCTAAGTCTTTAATAGCCAATTCAAATCATGCTCATAAATGACTATAGTCTACAATTGTCTTTAATCTCTTTGCAGCATCGTCTTTGATTTTATCTCTATTGAATAATAGATAACAATATCATTGAATATCACTTCTTCATACTCTTCAACGCAATTGATGTATTTGAGAAATTCAAAAATTATAAGCATCATTGATAAAAATAGTATTTACATTTGAAAAATCTATACCATTTTCTATTACTGTAGTTGCTAATAATATATCATATTCTCTTTTTTTAAATGAAAGTATTCTTTTCTCTAATTGGTCTCCAGCTAACTGCCCATGTGCTATAACTATTTTTTTTCAAGGAAATATTTTAGCAAGGCTTATTTTTTGAGTTTCAATAGTAGAAACCTTATTGTGTATAAAAAATAATTGTCATCATCTGTTGAGTTCTCTTGTTCAGGCTTCATATATAACTTTGTCATCATACTTAGAAACGACAGTCTCAATTGCTTGTCTTCCAAAAGGAGCAGTAGTCAACATAGACATTGATTTTACTCAATTTAAAGCCATATTTAGACTACGAGGTATAGGTGTTGCAGACAAAGATAAGACATCAATATTTTTACGAACTGACTTTATTTTGTCTTTATCTTTGACTCAAAACTTATGCTCTTCATCTATGACTAATACTCATAAATCTTTAAATTCAACATCTTGACTGAGTAGTTTATGTGTTCAAACTATGAGGTCAATTTTTCATTCTTTGAGTCTTTGTAAGGTAGACTTAACATTTTTTGCAGTCTCAAAACGAGTAAGTATTCATATATTAAATGGGAAATCAGCAAAACGGGAAAGCGATTTTTCATAATGTTCATATGCAAGTACCACAAGAGGAGAAATAAGAGCAGCTTGTTTCCCATTTATCATTGATTTGAATATTGCTGCAAAGGCAATTTCTGTTTTTCAGAAACCAACATCTCAAGAAACTAATCTATCCATTGGTTTATCAGATTCCATATCATTGAATATTTCTCTTATTATATTTATTTGATCATCTGTATAAGTGTATTCAAATGTATTAAAAAACTTTGTTTCTTCTTCTGGAATTGCTAAAAATTTATATCATTTCTCCAGAGCTCTTTGTGCATATGCTTCTAATAATTCATGAGCAATTTCTTCTACATTTTCATTTACTTTTTTAAGTTTTTTTTCCCACTCTTGAGTAGATAATCATGTTAGTTTTGGATTCTCTAATCAAACATATTTATTTATTCTACTTACTTCTGTTATAGGTATAAATAATTTATCATCATTTTTATACAAGAGTTCTATATACTCTTTTTTTATAATATTATTTGTTCACAGTTGCAGTTGTTTTTCTATGATTTGTTGAAAAATTCAAATACCATGATCTACATGTACGATATAATCTCAAGGTTTTATTTGCATAAGTAAATCGAGTTTTTTCCCCATTTTTCTATTCACCCTCTTTTTAACAAAGATACGGGATATATTATCATCACATATATAAAAACTATCAAATGTTTGAAAGCTTTTAAGAGTATTAATATCTGTATCTATAATTTTTACATCATCAAAATTATTATATTCTATAAAGTTTTTTAAGGCTTTTATATTTTTTGTATATACTACTTTTTTTGAGAATTGTTTATTTTCAAATAAATGTTTTAAATCATCTATTGTATCTAAGAAAACATCTGTTATACCTAAATTTACCTCTATTCTGTCGGATTGAGAAAAATTATGAAAACTTATAGAGTTATTTGACATACTTTCTAGTCATTCATAATTTTGATAAAAATCTAAATTATCTAATATATTAATAGATTCTTCTAAATATTTTTTATTATCAGCAATATTATTTTTTTGAGATCAAAAAGAATCAAGCTTTATATTATTTCAAATATATAAACAATCTTTTTTTTCTGTTGTATTTGACTTTAAATCAATGATAAATATATCTTCTATAGTATCTCACCAGAATGTTACTTTAAATGTGTGAGAAGCTCATATGTTAGTGAAATTGAGTGTATCTCATTGAACAAAAAAGGTTCAACTGTTTCAATGATCAGAATGTTTATATCAATAATCATGGAGTTGTTTTGTAATTGTATCAATTTGTATATCGTCTCAATTTTTAAAACAGATTAAATTTTTTTCTAAATCATAATTACTCATTGGAAAATTATATTCACATATTTGAGTAGTTGATATATATATTCATATTTTGTTATGTGAAAGATCAATTAATTGTGAATAATAAATAATATTATGAAAGGCTATTCATAAATAATTACTTATCTTTATATGTTTCGTTAAATTTTTTTCATCTGATATAATATATAAGACCGGTCCTTTGTTTTTCTCTAAAAATTCTTTAATTAAGAGTTGTTTAGAAAAATCATTTCCAGAATTTATATAATGATTATTTAGGTGGATTTTTTTCAAATGTGTATATGACAAATTAAGTGTTAGAATTATATGACAAAATCAAAAAAACAAAAGTAAAATATCTTTACAAAAGCAATCTATCAAGTACACTCCTTGCAATTATTCCTTATTAATATTTATGAATTTATTTATAGATAGTATCTCATCACCATCATATATTTGTATATTTGATAATAATAGAAATATTATTTGAGATATTAATATTAATGTAAAATGAAATGAATCTTCTAAAATAATACCTGAACTGTCATTGTTTTTAGAAAATAGTAATATATCACAGAATGATATTGAAAATATAGTTGTGGTAAATGGTCCAGGGAGCTTTACCTGAGTAAGAACTACTGTATTAATAGCAAATACATTGAATTATGTTATTAAAAAACATATGACTGCTGTAAATTATTTTGAATTATTTAATAATTACCCAATTATAAAGTCATCTTCTCGTAGAGATCATTTTGTGAAAATTAATAATAGTTCAAATATTGAAATAATAGAAAACGAATTATTAGAAAAACATTTAATTAATGATAAAATAACAGTAGTTTTTTGAGAAAGTTGATATAATTTCAAAAATATTGAGATTCTTGAAAAAATTGATTATAAACGTATAATACAAGAGTTAGAATTAAAAAAAGATACAAAAATAGAGCCATTATATATAAAGAAACCAAATATTTCTTAAATAACAGTTATGTTACCAATAGAAAATCTCAAAAAATGAGAAAAATTAAATATAGAAATTAGAAGACATTGGATTGTATATGTTATGATTTGAATCTATGCTATGGTATGAGTCGTGATATCTATTATAACTTTTAGTTTATTTTGAATGGATTTCTTAAATGTAATATGTAATATTATTTTTTGGATGTACTTTTCTATGTTTTTATACATTGAATGGCTGAATCATGAATTAGATTTATATATTGTTACCAATAATAGAATAATAGGTGTTGAACAAATTTCATGGATGAATAGAATTACCAGAGAATATAATTTATGACAAGTCCAAGAAGTAAGCTCTAAAACAAAAGGTATATTAGCAAATATCTTTAATTATTGAACATTGTCCATACAAACAGCATGAGCTAATACTAATAACTTAGATATGGATTTTTGTCCAGACTCTATACAACAAGCAAGAAAAGTTTTAAATATAGTTGATGAATATAGAGACAATGAAAACCGTCTTAAATCATGAATGACCTGAGAAATACACCCACATAACCATAACCAAGAAGAAGAATGAAAGAACTAAATCTACAAGATATTCTGGATAATACCAGTGAATTAAAAGAAAAAAAAGTATGATATGTATCAATTATATGAAGACCAAATGCAGGGAAATCAACATTTGTTAATGCTTTAATCGGAGAAAAAATATCTATTACAACAAACGTACCTCAAACAACGAGAAATAAAATTTTAGCTATATATAATGATGATGAATCACAAATAATATTTTTTGATACTCCAGGTATTCATAAATCTACAAAAACATTTAATAATGAAATAAATAACCAAGCAATTTCATCTATAAAAGATGCTGAAATGATTTTATATTTTATTGATTCAACTCGTGAAGGATGAAATGAAGAAAATTATATTAAAGAAATAATTTCTACTGTGAAAATTCCAGTTATTAGAATTTATACAAAATGTGATTTGGAAGCAAAAATTAATATACCAGAATCAGATTCAGTATTTAAGATATCATCAGTGAGTAAAGTAGGTTTTCAGGAACTATTAAATAGAATCAAGAAAAGCTTAGTTATGTGACCTACATTTTTTCCTGAGGATTATTATACAAAACAAAGTATGAATTTCCGTATTTCTGAAATTATTCGTGAAAAAGTTTTTCAAAACACAAGAGAAGAAATACCACATGCAACGTTTATATGAGTTGATGAAATAGAAGATGAAGAAACTATATTAAAAATTGTAGCATATGTTTATGCTGAAAGTGAATCTCAAAAATATGTACTTATTTGAAAGAATGGATCACTTGTAACTAAAATGTGAAAAGAAGCACGTATAGAACTAGAAAAAATATTTTGAAAAAAAGTATTCCTAGCACTTCGTGTTAAGGTTAAGAAAAACTGGAGAAAAGATGAAAGCTTTGGTAAAAATTTATTGAAATAAAAAAGAACTCTTATGAGTTCTTTTTTATTTTCGAAAAATTATTCTCAGATAAATTTTTGAATATCAGCACTAATATTTTGAGTTTTCATAAACTCACCAGTTTCCATATTTACTAATATATTAGTAGGAGTTGCAGAAACACCAAATATTCTAGCACCATTATTTTTAACAGCTTCATATGTTTGAATGTGTTTATCAGATTCTAAACAAGCGTTTAATTCTGATTTATTCGCACCTAATGCTAGAGCTTTTTCAGTAAGGGCATCTACTGTTAATATACCATCAATAAAAATATTTTTTTCCAATGAGTAGAATCCGTCAGCTCCTAATTGTTCAGCAGCACATTCAATGAATTCAGCAGCAGGATATGCAGCATCAAAGAAATGGAAATGTTTAGTAGCAAGCTTTATTTTATCTCCATAATCTTCTAATACTTGATCATGAATACCAGATTTATGGAATGATACACAAGCAGGACAAGCAAAGTTTGTATATTCGAACCATGTATAAGGACTTTCTTGATTCCCTTTGAAATATTTTGTTTCTTCTTTTAGAATTTCTAAGTCAGCATCATTTAACATGATAAGACCATTTTCACTTCTTTTAGCATATGGATCAAAATCTGCATTTACTTCTAAGAAGAATTCACCATTACCAATTGGTTTTAAATAATCATTTAATCCAGGATCTATAAAGTTAGATGGGAAAATAATTAAAGGTAAGTTTTTAATATTATTATCTTTTAAGTAATCAACTACTTCTTGGTCAGCAAAATCTTTTTTATCAAAGTTTGCATTTTTTAAACCTGGAACTGAAGATAGTCTAGCTAGGAGTTCTTCAGTATTACAACTTAAACATCTTACATCATCATAAACTTTTACTTCTAAAGTAGATGCTTGATTTTGATTAGTATTTCCTGTTTGAGTCACTACGGTTTGTTTATTTAATGTTTGACCTAGGTAGAATGCACCAATTGCTATTACTATTAGTAATACAATAATAACTGATAATAAAATAGTACTATTGTTGTTTTTATTTGTGTTGTGGTCATGGTGATGACCTTGTTCTTTATGACTCATAAAAATTATGTAAAATATATAAAATAAGCGAACTTATATAAAAAGTATAATAGTTAAATACAAAAGTAAATTATATTTTGTATTTTCTCTTGTGATATGTTCTTTTTATTTACTCGTTTAACCTTAAGTTAACCTAAATCTATTCAATAAACATAGCATCTCAGAATGAAAAAAATTTAAATTCATTATCAATAGCATATTTATATGCTTTATCTATATGTTCTTTTCAAGCAAAACTAGATATAAGCATGAGGAGTGTAGATTTTGGTAGATGAAAGTTAGTAAACATTGCATCTACAAATTTCCACTTATAACCTGGATAAATAAATATTTGTGTATCCATGGATCAGCTAGATATTAGACCGGTCTCATTAGTAAAACTTTCTAATACTCGAATAGAAGTTGTTCATACAGATATAATTCTTTTTCATTCTGATTTATATTGATTAAGTCTCTTTGCTGTTTCATCTTCTATTTCTATATACTCACTATGCATTGTATGATCTTTTATATCATCTACTTCTACATTTCTAAATGTACCAAGACCTATATGTAATAATACCTTTTCAAAGACAACTCATTTACTCTTCAATTTTTCTATTAATTCTGGAGTAAAATGCAGTCATGCAGTAGGTGCTGCAACCGATCCAGATATTTCATTAAATACTGTTTGGTAACGATTAGGGTTTTTTAGTTCTTCTTTTATATATGGTGGGAGTGGTATCTCTCAGAGTTTTTCTATTATTTCCATGAATTCTATTCCTCATTTTGAAAACTCAAGTATCTTTCAATAATCTGAATTCCCTTTTGATTCGGCTGTCATTATGACCGGTCCATCTTTATCTAGTTTAAAATCTACAGTCTTTCATATTTTAAATCTCTTGCCAGGATAGACTAAACAATCCCAAGTTGTATTATCTATTTGTTTATGAAGAAATATTTCAACTTCTCTTACGATTCATTTTGTTGTAGTAGAATAAGCATGAAGTCTCGCATTAATAACCTTCGTTTTATTAAGGACTAACACATCGTTTTTTCAAAGTTTATCTAATATATCATAAAATTTACTTTCTTGAATATTTCAAGTTTGTTTATTTAAGTTAAGTAGACGTGAATGATCTCTTGGTTCAATAGGAACTTGTGCAATGAGCTCTTCTGGTAAGTGATAATCAAAATCTGATAGTTTCATGTGTTTTTATATAATAAAAAATAATTTCCCTTATTTTAAGGGAAATTATTTTTTTGCAAGGGTTATTTTCAAGTAGCTGCATCTATTAGACTATAACGTTCTGTAAAGAACGGTATAAATGATAATGCGGCTAATCCTCATTTAACTGGATTATCTTTAAGTGCTCACCAAATTTTTAATGATAAATTTTCTAGATATTTTGTTCATGAATTAATAGCGGCTCAAGTTGTTTGAGAGATTATATTTCTAACGTTTTGAGGAATGATATTAATTGCTTTTTTAGAGCTATTTATTCATCATGTTAAAGAAACATCTAATAGTGTTGATAGCATAACTCAAGATATCTCATATTCTTGTCTAGTATCTAATATCTTAGCAACTTCATAATATAGTGCTGCTTGTTGTACTCAGTTCATGTCAACAAAATTTGTTTTATTTCAAGTGATTACTCTTAATTTAATAACTTCTTTTAATGTTAATCAATGATCTGAAAATATTTCTAATATTTTTGGTAAAGAGCCAGTAGAGTATAATTCAAAAGGTGAGTCAGATCAAAATAAATTTTTTTGAATTTCTAGACCATAGTCTATTATATTATTTACAGTAGCTTTTTCTTCTTCAAACTTTCAAGTATCTACATTATATGTAGATTGTATTTTTTTTATTAAATTATCTTTACCATCATTAAAATCATATGATTCTCAATCTTGGCAAATACTTAATAAATGTAATGAAATTCATTTTTTCTTTATATATTCACGAGTATTTTCATTAATACTATCAGGCTTAATTCATTGTGCAATTGATTGTAATTGAGTATTACTTCACATTCAATCTAATACATTTAAATCTTGTCCCATATAGTTAAATATATCACTAATTGGTAATGATCTATAATCTTTTCAAGGATTTTCTTTAGTGTAATTACTTTTTGCATAAATATTATCAATAAGAGCATATCACTTTCATTGTGTTAATATAGATATTGCTGATTTTATATCTTTTTTATCATGACCACTTTTTTCAACTAACTCATTAAATGTATTATTATTGTATGAATTTTTCTTCATTTCAAATAAATCATTGAGACTTAATTTCATAAATTCTTGATTTGCAAATACTTCTCAATATTTTGCTCTATCATTACTGTTTCTGTCAAATATTTTAGAAAAAATATTTATTATTGCACGGTATTTAAAGTCTTCTTTATTGTTAATGTTATCATTAGTTTCTAGAGTATTTTCTACCACAGGTAACTTAATATTATTAGAATCAAACTTATATTTTACATACTCATCAGAATAACCTAAAAAATTTAAAACCATAAAACCGAATTTAGCTTTTACTGTTGTGATAATTTTATCAAGAAAGTTAGTATCTTTATTTATGTTTTCTCAGTTTTCAATTTGTTCAAAAGCCCATAAACTACCAAATCATAAAATAGTTTTTTTATCAGTTATATTAGTTGTTTCATTTCATGAAATTTTTTCTATAAATTGGTCTCTAATTTCACTTTTCTTTTTTTTAATATATTCTTCTTTATCTATTGGAATATTTTTATTTTCAGCAAGCATTTTATTTGATTTAATAGATTCAACAAACATATTAAATCTATCCTCAAGGCTGTGTCTTTTATCTTGAACTTCTTTATTAATTCTTCATTCTAAATTATCAAGCATTTTATTTGCTTGCATTTGCTCTATTTGAGCTTTCACTTCAGTATAATCTATTCTTTCTTGAAGTTTTACTATTTCTTGTTGATCAAAGTTTTTTGATAATAAATTTTCAAAATTACTCATTTGTTTTAATTATTTTATATTACTTTAATAATAACATACTTTGTTCTTAATAAAAAATAATACTTAGACTATAAAATAAATAATATTGACATATATTATATTTTATTTAAAATATTATTACTTTCTTTGAATAAAATTCATTTAGGAGATAAAAATGAATAGCATATTTGGTCAAAAAATTGTTATGGATGAAGATAATATTCGTTCATTAGTTTGGAAAATACAAGCATTAGCATACAAATTTTTAAAATTTGGTTTAATAAATGTACTTTTACTTTTTGTAGCATCATTTAATATGTCTTCATTTATTATATCTATATTAGCAAGTTGTATATTTGCTTATGTAGTATGGTATAAATATAAAGCAGAAAGCAAAGACTTCATTAGTGATATAAACAAAAAAGTATCGAAAAAAGCATATAAACCTAATAATACTAAAGAATTTAGTGATGATATAACTGAAGATAAAGATATGTCTCTTGCTATGCGATCAATCAAGATGATTTATATGTTTGGATTTATACAAGTCGTTATACTTACCATATTTATTTTCATTTTATCTCTTGAATATTTATTGTTTAATTTTAATTGCATTGTCTTTTTACTTCCATGGATATATATGGGGTTATTAATGACAAGTCAAGCAGAAATTGGAGCCAAAGATGATTTTGATATATCATTAAATGGTGGGTTAGAAAAATTAGCTCTTACTGAAACTACTCGAATAAGTACTTCGGAAGGTTAATGTAATAAAAAAAGCCTCGCATATTGCGAGGTCTTTTATTTGTTCACTTTTTAAATTACCAACCAGCATCTCTAGTAAGACTAGGAGCATTATCGATACTTATAGGTGAGCTAGAATGGATGGTATTAGATAGAACGACTACGCAACAACCTAATACAACCCCAATTATACATTCAACTAAAATTACGTTTTTAAAATTCTTAAGTTCTCTTATGTAGGTAATAGCTACATTTGAAATTAACATAACAAGAATTATAGACGCTAATCCCATATTTATCTGAAAATAGGGATTATCAGTAGATTGAATCGCAAGAATTGCAAAGAACATATAAACGACGTTTCCCCAACCAAGTCTTGCTTTTGAATAAGGTATAAAAAAACTCATTGCCAATATAGCAGCAATACAGACTACCTTATAACTTTCATTGATATTCATTTTTAAACCAATATATGTACTAATACTTAGTACACTTAGAAGTAAAATAAATCCAAAATTTTTTCCAGTTTCTGATATTGTGCTTGTTGTCATAATAGACTCCTAGGTTCGCGTGTTTAATGTTAATACAATAATTGTAATTATATGATACTATAAAAAATAAATATTGTCAAATTATGACAATATTTATTTTTTATATTTTAAAAGTATCTTTAATTTTTTGCCCAACTTTTTTAAGTTTTTTTGATATTACTTTAGTTGTACTATGCTTTTGAGCATTTGGTTGATTATGCATTCAAGCTTTCGGAGGAGTTACTGGAGTTGGTCTAGGTGGTCACATTTGTACTTGAATATTTCCATTACCTCTGGAGAACTTAAAACTATGATTTGCAGCTTTACTATAACCAGATCTAGGAAGTTTGAAATAAAAACTTCAAACAAACATAAGTACACTCATTATTTCTTCTTTTGACCATTCACCAGGTTCTAATTGAATTTCTTCTGGTAATGTTTCATTTATTCCAAAAGCTCAAGCTAGAGCTAATCAAGAGAATTTTTTTGGATTATTTAAAACAATTTTTCATACTTTATTATTTCAAGCTTTTGATAGCATATTTCATAATTTTAATCATTGAAATGCTCTTCATGCTACTCAGAACATTGCAGAATCAATAAATCCATCCATACTAAAAGCATTTTCGTAAGAAATTTCTCAGTTAGCAAGTGTATCTGAATCAATTCAATGTACAGTGGCATAACCAGTATAAAAACTAAGTCAATTTAATGTTCACATAGTAGCTCACCTTGCAACTTGTGCTGATAATATTTTTCATCATTGACGGAATCATGTTCATGTTGCATTTGCAGTAGTAGCAATTGTTTTAAATACTTTTCATGCTTTGCTACCATATACAGCTGCATTAATTATAGCTGTCCCAGCTCACATTGTGACTAATCAAGCTCAGATAGCTAATGCTTGGACTACTACAAAAGTAATAGCTTCTTTTGTAAATAAAGCATTATTTTCATCACTAAAGTCAAATGTACCAACTCCTCTCATTTCAGCAAATAAATTTGCTTCAATATTAGTAGAATTTAAATTTGGTTGTAAAAATGACATTTTACTAGCAAGATGAGTTTCATATAAAAGTCATTTTGCATAACCTTCAATAATTGAATTTTGTATATTTGCTAATATTTCTGATCAATCTACATCAGGATATAATTCTTTATATTCTGGTAATAGAGTATCTTGTATTTCTGCAATATATTGAGTAACTTCTGATTTTTTGTCAGAGATTTTTTCTACTAAATCTGAATTTTCTTCTAATAATGTTTTGATTTCATCGGTTTCAAATCATGTTGCAATAAATTTACTTAGATCTTCATGAGATATTTCTAACTCATGAAAATTTTTACTTACTATTTCTGTAGCTACTGCAGCAGTATTTCATTGTTCACGTATATAACTTAATACGGATATTCTATCTGTAAGATCTAAATTATCTTCTGGTAAATTAGAAATAACATTGAGAATAGCATTATTTAGTTGGGGAATAGAATTTTCAAAATCAAAAATATTTACATTATTTACAGAAGTAATTAATTGATTTTTTAATTCTTCATTTAATTCGGGTTTATCTTCATTGACAGTTATGTTTTGAATGATAAATAGAAGATTTTCAACTTTAGTTGTTTCAACTTGGTAGGCAAACATCGCTTCTTTAATATCTGGTGCAAGTTGTTCATAATAATGAGGAGTATCAGATTTATCAGCCGCTAAAAATAATTCTTTACCAGGTTCTAAGAATCAAATAGTTTCATAACGAATTAATTCATTATTTATTAACTCTTGTTCAGATATTCATCAATTTAATTTATTTTTTTTTTCAATATTTTCTTTAGAACCACCAGCTAAGTCAGGGGTATTATTTGTTTTTTCTTTAGAGCCACCAGCTAAGTCAGGGTTATTATTTGTTTTTTCTTTAGATCCAGCAGCTAACTCAGGGTTATTTTTAGGTTGTTGATTAGAACCACCAGATAGTCTCTCATTCTTTTCCGGTTTTATAAAAGCTCAACCAGCGAGAGTATTTGTTATCTTCACTGTTTCTCATTGTTCTAATAAATCTTTTCAAAAAGTATCTCTTGTTTCTTTTTGTGAAATTAATAAAATTAAAAATTTTTTAATTTCAGATTCTGGAATATTTCCACCAGAACTATACTTAGGTACTTCTTCTCAAAATATATCACGAATACTTGTCGTTCATCTCCCACTTATATAATTTTGAATATTTCCTATATTAGTTGACTTAAATGAATCAGAGTTGTAACAAAACCCAAAAAATGATTTTATGAATGTTTCAGGTACTTTTTCTGTATTTTTATTATTTTCTTCTAGTATATTATTATATGTGTTCACATATGATTTTTCTTGATCCCATGGTCTTGATTGTTCTGTTTCGTTAGAATTTGTTAATCAGGCTGTAGTTTCATCAATGATATCCTTAAGACCTCAAGTTAAATCATATCACATTTCGTTAGCAGATTTCAAACCTAATCAAGCTAAAATTGTATAAAAAAATCTTTTTCAGAATCCTTGTCATTCTGGTCAAATAAAACCAAATAAATATCATAAAACTAAACCAGGTACTGCTAATTTTCAAAGAGTTGTTTCTGATAATTTTCTATATTGTTCTTGAGTTTCTGAAGGAGCTTGTTTTATAATCTCAGCAACAGTTTTATTTCATAGTAAAGGAGTATTATTTATTAGTTTTGATTCTTCAGATTCTTGATATTTTTTATATTCAATCAAGTCTGTAGATGTGACATATTCTTTAATCAGGATTATGTCAGAAGCATTAACGTCTTTTCATGTATTATCAATAATACTATATGTCCCAGTTTTATTATATTTTATATCATATCCTTTATTTTTTATTTCTGTTTCATAAATATGGTCTAATATTATATTTTTTTGAGTTTTATTAGAAGGTTTTCTGAATAATTCTAAATTATCGATTAATGAGTTATTATTTAAGTCTAAACTACTTTTCATTAATATTAATTCATATTCTTTTCATTGATTTTCAATTAATGTATCTAAATGTGATAATTTTGTTATTTCTTTAGTGTCTACTTTTTCATTGTATAAATTCGATAAATTTACTAATAATAAAACTAATTTAGTGTATTTTTCAGGATGTTTATCTTTGCAAAAATCTAATTGTTTTTGTAAGTTTTTTGTGAATTCTGGTGTAATTTTAGAAAGATCTCCAGACGTATTGATAGCCTCTAAGTTTTTGAGAGTATCTTCTGGATTCATTTCAACAGAGTTTAAGGTTGATTGCACTTCTGTTTTAGTAGAGTTACTTAAATTATCCAAGTGAGTTATTAATTCTTGAATTTTTATAGATTTTTCAGGAGAAAGAGTAGTATCTTTTAATGTATCTCTCGCTTGATCTAATGTATATTTATCAATATGCTCTGCCTTTTTTGCTTTTTCTAGCGATTCAATAATAGAATCATGGCTTAGTGTTTCCTTAGTATTTGTCATAAAAACTAATTAATTTTTAAATTCCTTCTCATAATAACAT
Organism: Candidatus Altimarinota bacterium; assembly: GCA_034111025.1. GTDB lineage: Bacteria > Patescibacteriota > Gracilibacteria > BD1-5 > UBA6164 > CAJXJP01. Next base: position 19,409 of record JAWUYB010000014.1, read on the forward strand.
ATAACTATTTAATTGTTCAAATTTAAGACTTGACAAAAATAACTTTTAAAGTGAATCTATATTAGAAGAAATAAATTTAATATTTACTAATTTTTTGCAATTAATATATTAATATGATATTTTTAATTATATATTATTTAATTTGGTCATATGGAACAAGTTACACCACAAAAACATATAGAAACAACTCCTCCTATTAAAACAGTAGAGGATTTATGAAATGCGATTTTAAATGATCCTGATAAAACAGAGTCATTCCATAAATATATAGAAGAAAAATATGAACTTCAATCAAAAGATGAAATACTTAACGTATCACACGTTGAATTGAGTAAACTAAAAGATGATATTCAAGGTAATGAATCAAATTTTGATAATTTGTGAGCTTTTGTATATGAAGATTATATGGAAACTAAACTTGAAACAAAAGGATTAGATTGAGTAAGTTTAGATCTTGTAATGAATTGAATCAATACACCTCGTTTAAATGAAATAAAACAAGAATTTGAAGTATATTTTGATAATGCTTTCAAAAAATATGATTTTATTTCTTTATCTCAAAAAGAGTTATTTAAAATCTCTATTGTAAATAAATTATTAGATTCTCAATTGTCATCAGTTTGAACTGATATGATGTGAAGTTTTAGTAAGAAAGTAACGTGAGCAACGAAACATTTACAAGAGTGAGAATATTCTGAAGCTATTAGTTCTGTTACTGACACTTCTGAATTTTCAGAATGATCAGATATAATGAAATCTAGTCTAGATGCTTGTATGAAAACCTATACTGATAAATTAGATACTATTAAACAATTGATACAATCTACTTATCCAAATCTTAGTGATACTCAATTACAAAATGTATTCTCAAATATAAGTGAATTTAAAGATCCATCTTTTATTGAAAACAATATTGAGAACTTTGATATAACTTCTATTGATTTTACTAAATCAGAAGAACTTAATACAGAACTTAATACAGAAAATATAGAAAATATTAAAAAATATATTTTAAATTCTAGGGAAAATATATCTGATGTAGCTGATAAATTATCTCAGTGAGATAAAATGCAAGAAGTTGTTTTAGATTTAATCTCAGATAAAAATTTCTGAGGAGCAATGAAAGGATTTTTATCAATACTCATGAAACTTTCAATTATAGGAGATATGATAGCAACATTTTTATGATTAGATAAAAAAGATCCTATGGGTTCTTTAGAAAAATTATCATGAAAATATAATTTTTTCAATTGATTATTAGATCAATGACAGAGTGAATCAAAAAATTGAGAAGAAGAAGGGAAATGAGTTTTTAAAAATATTAATTTTTGAGAACAGGGTTTTCAAGAAAATAAATGAATTATTGAAAAAATAATGAATGAACTTCCTCAGCTAGATGAAAAAACATTAGCTCAATTTTGGCAAGATTCCTTTTCTAAAGATTGACTAAAAATTAAATGAGTAAGTTTAAAATTTCAAGGATTAAAAAATTCTGATAACTTCGAAAACGGAGTTATGAAACAATGAGTATTGAATGATTTATTGCAACAAGGATTTTCTAATTATGAAAATGACTTATGAGCATTAGAAGTTGCTGAAAAACAAAAAATACAAGCTGAGAAAGATGCAGTCAAAAAGTCTAAGGTCACTGAATTAGAAAATAAAAAAACCGAGTCAGCAGAAAGTATTCTTGAAAAAACTACTAGTATTTGAAGATTATCTACAATGTTAGATTATTCAGAAATGAGTAATATTGATGATTGGGATGATATATTTAATATTTGAGATATAACAGCCATCTCACTATCTGAAATTAAATCAGCGAAGAATCCACAAGATGCTGTAAAATTAATCGAAGAAGAATTATGAGATGAAATTTCTGAAGAAAATAAACTGCAAATAGCTACATTATGTAATCAAATTATATTATATCTAACTCATAAAAATCTAGATAAAGATATAGAAACTATATGAGATTTATATGATAATAGTTCAGATAAATCAAAAGAATTTTTTGAATATGTAAGTTGAAAAATAACTCTAGAAAAAAAAGAATTAGAGTGATTACAAGAAAAAGATCAAAAATTAGTCGATCAACTTGCTAAATTATGAGTAAAATCTACTCAGGAAGAAATGTTAGCGAAATCATTACTTTTCATTGAAGAAGGAAAATTATCTGAATGAGTAAAGTTTTGAGATAATATAATGATATATAATCCTAAAAATTGACAATTATCAGTAGGAGATATTAATTATCAACTATATTATTGAGATAATAATGAAAACAATTTTTCAGAAATTACTATTGATAAATGATTAGTTTCATTTAATGTATGAATTATTAAGAATACAGCTAATAAAATATCGGTATTAAGTTTTTTACAAAGTACGATATTATCAAAAGATACAGAATGAGTATTTATCTCATGAAATAATAAAATTACCTTAAAAATCGAAACAGCTTAACTGTTTCGATTTTTTTAATTGACTATTAATTAAAACTATTTACTAGATTTATTTCACAAACTCTATTTGTAAAAATAAAAAATATACTTATCTTATCTACAGAAATGAAAATAATTAAATTATATATATAATAAGTTAAAGAATGATTTTTCGTATAACGAAATATTCGATTAAAAATATCTTAAGAAATAAATTCTTAAGTATATCATCTATATTAGTATTAACATTATTAATGTTTTTTATTAATATATTAGTAATACTTCATGATGTAAGTTTTAAATTAATAGACTCTGTTAATTCAAAAATGACAATATCTTTATATTTGAATGATGAATATGATAAAAATTCACTAGAGGTAAATGATTTAATGAATTCAATAGTATGAGTTCATTCAGATATTTGAGTTGAATATAAATCTAAAGAACTCATATTAGATGAAATTAGAGAAAAAGAACCAGATCTAGTAGAAATTTTGGAAAGAACAAACCCCTTACCAGATACTATTATATTATCTGATATACAAATAGAGTACTATAAGGAGGTAAACAGTATAATAGAACCTAAAGTATTTATATTAAAAAAATATGAAGACAATACAGACCATTTTTCTCATTACTCTTCACAATATAAAAATATAGAAAATATTATTAGCGTATTAGGTATACTTACATATGGATTATATATTATAATTTGAGTATTCTTATTATCTATATTTATTATAACATATTCTATTATAGGAAACTTTATATATTACTTTAAGGATGAAATATATATTACACGTTTGGTGTGATGAAGTAAAAAATTTATATATGGACCATTTATCCTTCAATGAATGATTTATTCATTTACATCATTTGTTTTAAGTTTCTTTATATTTCTATTTATACTTTCTAGTATTAATAATGCATTTTGAGATTTATACATGTTTGAAGCAAATTATTTACTACTATTATTAGAATTATTTATATTTGTATTAGTATGAGGTGTGAGTTGATTATTTTCATCGAAAAGATATTTGAAATAATGTTAAATACTGTTCATACATTGTGAACAGTATTTATTTTTTAGATTATTGTAATAGGTATATTTTAGAAATATAAGAAGATTATTAAAAATATATACTACTACTATTTTGATAAATAAGCCATTATTAAAAATATATAGAAAAATATATGAAAAAAGATTTGCAATGAATAAATTTTTTTATATACTACGGCTCGTTAATTACAGCAGAGACAAGAACTACTGAAATGAACAGACTAATAAATATGAATGGACGCGTAGCTCAGTTTTGGTTAGAGCGCTGCACTGTCACTGCAGAGGTCGCGGGTTCGAGTCCCGTCGCGTCCGCCATTCAAATGAAAAAAAAGCAAAAATACATAACATGATTATATAATAGAGAGTTGAAAACGAATCAAAAGATTTGCCTCCCTGTTATTTTAAATATTATGTAGACTTAAAAAATATTTGGGGCCTTAGCTCAGTTGGCTAGAGCGCTCGCCTTGCACGCGAGAGGTCAGGAGTTCGACTCTCCTAGGCTCCACCATTTTTGCTTAGATTTGAAAAATTACTAAAAAGTCGATTTTAATCTTTATTTTATAGACAATATGCCTGCAAATAAAAGACCAAGAAAACTTAACTATTCGGTAAATAAAAAATGACCAAAAAGTTGAGGGAAAGTTGGAAAAGCAATTGCTCATTACCAAGCTCTTCAAAAAAGAATAGCGTTTGAATGAGAAACTAAATGGTTACAAAATGCAATGAAAATTGTTGCTGTAAAACTAAAAAAATACCAAATAAATCTTAATAAAATATAGTATGCCTAGATTAACAGGACACACTCACAGAAAATTAAGAAGAAAACTAGAATTAATTGAAAAGAGAGTAAAGAAAACAAGAAGATAGTAAGTTAAATTTGATATTTTCAAAAAAATTACTAAAATTTAGAAACAATTATTTTATATTATTACATATCGTATTATGTCTTTTGATAGATCTAAACCACATATGAATATTGGTACTATTGGTCATGTTGATCATGGTAAAACTACTACTACTGCTGCAATTTCAGCTGTATTAACTACTATGTTAGGTGGTGAAGTAAGAGATTTCGCATCTATTGATAACGCTCCTGAAGAAAGAGCAAGAGGTATTACTATTAATACTTCACATGTTGAATATGAAACAGCTGCAAGACATTACGCTCATGTAGATTGTCCAGGTCATGCCGATTATGTTAAAAACATGATTACAGGTGCTGCTCAAATGGATGCTGCGATTCTTATCGTTGCTGCTACTGACGGTCCTATGGCTCAAACTAGAGAACATATACTACTATCTAGACAAGTTGGTGTACCTTACATCGTTGTTTATATGAATAAATGTGATATGGTTGATGATGAAGAAATGGTAGAATTAGTTGAAATGGAAATAAGAGACCTTTTAACTAAATATGATTTCCCAGGTGATGATACTCCAGTTATTAAAGGTTCAGGGTTAGTTGCTCTTGAAAACCCAGCTGATATGGATAAAGAATTTGGTGCAAAAACTATTGTTGAATTATTCAGTGCTATTGAAGAATTCGTACCAGTTCCAGATAGACCAGTTGATAAAGATTTCCTAATGCCAGTTGAGGATGTATTCTCAATTAAAGGGAGAGGTACAGTTGTTACTGGTAAAATCGAAACTGGTGTTATTAACGTTGGTGAATCTGTAGAAATTGTTGGTATAAGAGATACTCAAACAACTACTGTTACTGGTGTTGAAATGTTCCATAAATTACTTGATCAAGGTCAAGCTGGTGATAATGCAGGTATCTTATTAAGAGGTACTCAAAGAGAAGACGTTGAAAGAGGTCAAGTTCTAGCTAAACCAGGTTCTATTCTTCCTCATACTGAGTTTGAATCAGAAGTATATGTACTTTCAAAAGATGAAGGTGGGAGACATACTCCATTCTTCAAAGGTTATAAACCTCAATTCTACTTCAGAACTACTGATGTAACTGGTGATATTGAATTACCTGCTGGAGTTGAAATGGTTATGCCTGGTGATAACGTTAAAATGACTGTTAAATTACAATCTCCAATTGCAATGACTCAAGGGTTAAAATTTGCAATCAGAGAAGGTGGTAGAACTGTTGGTTCTGGTGTTGTTGCTTCTGTAAAAGCATAATTAAACATACATTAATGTAAGTTAATGTATCCAACATTATCATTAATTTGATAGTGTTGGCTCATTAAATTATATTAAATTTAATTTTTCATTTAGAAAAAAAATGTCAGCAAATAAAACTACTCAAAAAATAAGAATTTCAGTAAAATCATTTGATTATAAACTATTAGATGAAGCTGTTAAAAAAATTGTTTTACTTGGGAATGATTCTGGAGCTAAGGTTGTAGGACCAATTCCATTACCAACTAGAATTGAAAAAATCACTGTTAACAGATCTACATTTGTTAACAAAGATGCAAGAGAACAATTTGAAATTAGAAGACACAAAAGATTAATTGATATCTTAGAACCTACTGCTAAAACTATGGAATTACTCCAAGATATTAGCATACCAAGTGGTGTAGGTATTGAAATTAAAGCGTAAGTTTTAATTCTTGTTTTAAATCCATAATTATAAAAAAATGTCTAGAGTTTGCGAAATCACTGGAAAAAGAACTGCAGTAGGTAATAATAGATCTCATTCAATGAGAGCTACAAGAAGAAAATTTTACCCAAATCTTTTTAAGAAAAAAATAAAAGATCCTGAAACTGGTTTAATATATGAAATCAAAGTTTCTGCTAAAGGTCTTAGAACATTAAGAAAACATGGAATAGTTTAGTAAACACTAAACTTTCCTTCTGCCCAGATGGTGGAATTGGTAGACACGCGAGACTTAAAATCTCGTTACTTCGGTAGTCCGGGTTCAATTCCCGGTCTGGGCACCATTTTTAAAAAACACCAAAAATTAATTACGAATTATTATTAGTTGTTATTACTAATAACATTTGATTTGTAATTCGTAATTCAAAAAATACGAATTTAATTATAAAATTAAAAAAACATGTTAAAAATTAGATTAGCTAGAGCCGGAAAAAGAAATATGCCTTTCTTTAGAGTAGTTGTTACTGAACATACTAAAGCAGCAAAACACGGATACAAAGAAGTTTTAGGTTTTTATAACCCAATTTCTAAAGAATTTAAATTAAAAGATTTAGATAAAGTTAAACAATATATCTCTCACGGTGCTCAATTTTCACCTAGAGTAGAAAAATTAATTAAAACAAATTCTATTGCTCTTTAAGAGAATATAGTTATCCTTCAATTGTAATACGGTTGAAGGAATTTTTTTACATAATAAATGAATTCAATATGAAAGAAGTAGAATTTTTACAATACATAGTAGAAAATTTAGTTACTAATGTTGAAGATATAAAAATTGATCATACTGAAGATGAATTATGAGTGTTATTAACATTATCAGTTCATAAAGAAGATATGTGAATTATTATATGAAAAGGTGGAAATACAATTAATTCAATAAGATCAGTCTTAAGATTATTGGGAATGAAAATTAATAAAAGAATTAATTTAAAAGTTTTAGATTAATAATCAATAAATTATGATAATCGAACAAGTACTTGCTTTAAAAACAACTAATCAAAGTCCATTATTTTGAGAAGCTATGGAATTTTGAGATTTCATACTATTATCAATTTCATTATTTGTACTTTTTGCATGAATACTTTCAATTGTTTTTATATTATGGTGAGGACTATTACTTATTCTATCTGGAGGTAAGGATGATAAAATTAAACCAGCTATCAATACTATTAGGTATGCTATAATAGGAGTTATTATAACAGTAGTATCTATATTCCTATTTCCTATATTAGGGAGATTATTAGGTTTAGATGTAAATCAATATGCTAAACCAGAAAGAATATTTGAAAAAATCGAACAGATTTGAAATAATATATTTTGAGGAGAAGATATTTCAGTTATTTGACAAGATATTAATAATTTAGATCAATTAGGACCTGATTTTTCAGATTTATAAAAAAAGACTCTATAAGAGTCTTTTTTTATTGTTTAATATTTTGATTTTTTATATATGTAATATGACCATTTTTCAGCTATAGTCATATTATTAGTGATATTATATTCTTTTGACTTAGTTTCAATTTCATCATTTATTATAATATTAGTTTCAGTAGTATATTTATTATAATTTTTTTGTGTCGTTAAATAGATTACTTTTTCTCATTTGTCTTTTAGTGATTGCTGTTCTTTTTTCACCATATTTATATATGCCCTTGATTGTTTGTATTCTATTGTATCTAATGCATTTTTATTATAATCCGTTGTTTCTATTATAAAGCTTTGTAATTTTTTAATATTGCTAGTTTCTTTGTATTCTTCAATACTAAAATTTATAATCAGATATAATATATATAGCATTATTCCTATCATAGTAAGAAAAATATATTGTTTATTCATATGTTTTGATAATTATATTTTTTTAGATAATATATTTTATATATTCTTACCTATAATATCTAAATAATGAAAAAAATAAAAAATAAATTTATTATTACCGTTATTACATTATTAATTTTTCTACTTGCTATATTTTTCATTAAAAATACAAATAAAAATTTAGACTCTCATGCTATTTTAAAAAAATGAGTGGCAGAAATTTCTAGAAATGATAATACTTTGAATTTAGAAAAAAATATACCACTTATATTATTTAATTGAGATTCACTTTCTACTATGTGAAATGATAGCCTTTTGATTATACAATGGTGAGATTGAAGTGTTACACGCTTATGATGAAATTCATCAATCATTATCAACGAATCAATCATTAATAAAGATCTATCTAACATAAAAATCAGTTTTGAATTATTAGCATGAAAAACATGGTCTAATGTTACCAGCTTTTTTTGAGAAGAATCATATTTTCATCAAACATTCCAAGATAATGAAGCAGCAGTAAGATGAACAATATTTAATGTAGATTTAGAATCAGAATTATTATATGTATCGTCTCATGCTGTTAGTTTAACTAATGCTTTTTGAGATAAAGTTACAATAAATGAAAACAAACCATTTTCGCTTAAAAATTTTGATTTCATAACACTTATTGATTTCATTAAAAACTATAAAGACGAACAATGGAAAAAAGCAAATAGGGAATTAGATAAAATACATTTCGAAAAATTAAAAAATATTATAAACGAAAATCTAATTAAAACATGAGAATTTTTACAATTAAAAAATATTTCCAATCAAGTAAATAATATAAAAGATATTGATGTTTTAGACAATATACAAAAAAATGAAATTTATAATGATTTACTTTGAGAATATCAAAAAATTCATTTCGCTAATGCTGATACACCAGACTTACTTTCATTAAAATTAGAAATAAAAGAAGTAATGTTAAATTTTGCTTCTAAAGATAACAAAGAACATTTAATCGTATCTACTATTTATGATATTAAAGAAGTAAAGAAGACAAATAATGCTTTTCAATTTAAAACAATTATTAATATATTTAGTGAACATAAAGAAACTTTAAATAACTTAGATATTTATTTCCTAGATATTATTAATATTGAATGACTATCAGATGATTTCAACACAGTATTAAATCAAGAAATTGATAAAATGAAATCTCTAGTAACACCTGATAAAATAGAAGTTATCAAAAATCTTAATGTATCAGACTTTAATCTAGACTTAGGAAGTAAAACTCAAGTATTTTTAGATAACTCAATGCCTAAAGAACAAATTCAATGATTTATTCAAAAATTAATTCAATGGTTTAATTCACTTAATAAATAAATATTTTAATGAAAATTTTAGAAAAAATTTTAAAAAATAGAGCATATCTAACCATAGTATTAAGTGTAAGTATATTTTTATTTATCTGGACTTTATCAGTTGTTGCTAATGTGTTTTATCCTTTTAATAAAAGTACTCAAGCAATCATAGCAAATCATTTTCATCCTAATATTGTATCAAAAGATATAGTTATGGTGGAAATAGATGAAAAAACAGTATGAAATATTTGAAGATTTCCTTTTGATAGAACTACTTATATATCTGTTATTGAAAGACTAAATACTTCTTGAGCTGCAGTTATTGCATTTGATGTAATTTTTCCTGATAAAAGTAATGCTGAGTCAGACATTAAATTTTGAGAAGCTATAGCTAAAGCTAAAAATATAATTTTTTGACTCTCTTTTTCTAATTCTTGAAATAAATATATAGAACTCCCTTTAGAGGTATTGAATAAACATCTATTATGAAAAGGTATTTCATCACCCATTGTAGATCGTGTTACAAATGTAAGTTACGGTTATAAACCCTATTATAGGGATGAAAAAGAAGGTATAACGTACGAATTTTTTCCAGTAGTAATTGCAAAGAAATTTTTATGAATTGATACACCTTCTATTTCAAGAAAATATAGTTATGACTTAGATAAGTTTACTTCTCTACCTTATATTAATAAGGATAAACATTTAGTTTATGTGAATCAAATGTGAGTGAGCAATTACCCTAGAATATCATTCTATGATATCTATAATGAAAATGAATTCAAAAGAGTTTCAAAACAAATTGACCTAGAAGGTAAAATCATAATTATTTGAGCTACAGCTAAAGCATTAGATGATACAATTTCAACTACGATGTGAGAAATGTATGGTGTATATTATCATGCAAATGCATTAAGTATGATTTTATCATGAAGAGGTATTAAGTTCGTACCAGAAGTTGTAGAGTGGTGATTATTGTTTTTAGTGTTAATCATATCTATATATTTTAATTTAAGTCGTTCAGGTAATATATTACTTTTAAGTAACATATGTATAGTCGCATTATTCTGAATATTTTTCCCTATTTTTACAGCAATATTTGCAAATATGATTATTAATCATATCTACGAACTCTATATTGCTCTTATATTTTGATTGGCTCTTTCTAATATTTTTAAATATATGATTGAGAATAAACATAAAAATAAATTAAATAAAGCTTTGTGAGAATATGTATCTAAAGATATTGCCGCTGAAATATTATCATGATCATGAAAAATAAATCTAGATGGTGAGGACAAAAAAACAGCAATATTCTTTTCCGATATTGAATGATTTACATCAATTTCAGAAAAATTTACACCAGAAGATTTAGTTAAATTTTTAAGAGAATATCTTTCTTCAATGTCTAATATTATATTAGATGAAAGAGGTTTTATAAATAAGTATGAATGAGATGCTATTATGGCTCTCTGGGGAGTGTTTTGACCTCAAGTAGGTAAATATACTCATGACGCATGTGAATCAGCCTTAAAACAACAAGAAACACTAAAAGTATTAAATATAAAATGGGAAAGAGAATGATTTACAGAAATTAAGGCTAGAATAGGTATTCATGTTTGAAATGCAATTATTTGAAATATCTGAGCAGAATGAAGAAAAATGGAGTTTACGGCCTTAGGAGATAATGTAAATTTAGCATCAAGACTAGAATGAGTAAATAAATTTTATTGAACCTATATCTGTGTGAGTGAAGACGTAGTAAAAGAAACAAGAGATGACTTTTCATATAGATACTTAGATAAAATAAGGGTTAAATGAAAAGAAAAACCAGTTGTTATATATGAGTTATTATCGAGGAAAGGTTGTTTATTAGAAAGTAAAAAATCTACTATACTAAAATTTACTCAATGAATTAAATTATATTTAAACAAGGATTTTGAAAAAGCAGTGAAAATATTTAATATATGTATGCAAGAATGAGACATTCCTAGTATTACTTATTATGAAAGAGCTAAAGTATTTTTAGATACACCACCAATTTGAGAATGGGACTGAGTATGGAATCATGATGAAAAATAAGATATTAGATTTAATCTAATATCTTATTTTATTCTTATTAAGAAAAAAAATTTGACTATTATTTTAAATATATATAATTCTTTTGCACTAAACAAGTGCAAGTCCTTGTGTCGCCATCGTCTAGTGGTTAGGACTCCTGGTTTTCATCCAGGCAACCGGAGTTCGATTCTCCGTGGCGATACCATATTATACATATACCGCGGGGTGGAGAAGTGGTATCTCGACGGGCTCATAACCCGTAGATCATTGGTTCAATTCCAATCCCCGCAACCATTTGAAAATTCAAAAAAGATATTTATTAATAATAATGAATATCTTTTTTTTGTGTAAAAAAATACCCCTTTTCAGGAATATTTTATTTATCTTCTACAAATTTATTCGATCTATAAAATAAACCACACTCCGCTTCTGTTTTAAAATAACAAAAGCTTGACCCTAAATTCCATAAAATTAATTTTTGTAGCCTTTTATTATATTCTGCTGAATCCATAACATAGTGTTCACATCCATTTTTTTGTGATTCCTTTTTGTATATATAAATCCTAACAACATCTTTGTTTTTTGTTGGGTATTCTTCAAAACTTCTACATCATTTTCCATATGTTTTTTCTAAAATATCAGCTATTTTTTCATTATTTTTAACATCATTTTCAACCAAGAATACATTTTTAGTTCTTCTTAATAATTCGTATTTAGT